>CAKQNH010000460.1 GCA_934255105.1 uncultured Pirellulaceae bacterium | reverse complement strand
GCGGCTGGCGCAGGCTGGTTACACCATCGTCGTCGACCACTTTCGCGATCCCGAGGGGGCCGAGCGAACGCTGGAGTTGGTCCGCGCCGCCGGCAGCGATGGCTGGGCCATGGATGCGGACGTGGGCTGCGCCACCGAACTCGATGGCCTGTTCGCTAAAATTGGCGATAGCGATCTGCCGCTCAGAGTATTGGTCAACAATGCGGCCGTGCAGACCTTTGCCCCGCTGATGGAGCTCAGTGAAGTGGATTGGGACCGCACGATCCGCACGAATCTCACCGGGACGTTTCTATGCACCCAGCGGGCTGCGCGACTGATGCAGTCACATGGCGGTGCCATCGTCAACATCGGTTCAGGCGCCAACCGCGTCCCCTTTCCGAGCTTAGGCGACTATGCGGCCAGCAAAGGTGGTATCGAGATGTTGACCAAAGTGGCTGCCGTGGAACTGGGCAAATTCCGAGTGCGAGTCAACTGCGTAGCTCCGGGAGCGATTGAGAACGAGCGCACGCGGCGCGAGAGCCCGGACTACGGATCGACTTGGGGAGCCATCACGCCGCTGGGACGCGTGGGAACCGAGAGCGATGTGGCCGAGACCGTGGCCTACCTGGTCAGCCCCGCCGCTAGTTTCATTACCGGTCAAACGCTGTACGTCGACGGTGGCTTGTGGACTCAAGGCGTCTGGCCCTATGAGACGTGATGCTAAGCGAGACGCAATTGTCTATATTCGTGACTTCTGTTCGTATCATTCATGGATTCGAGGAAGCACAGCCCATGACAACTGCCGCCGCCAATCAGCCGACTCTCACCAACCGCCCGCAATGGAAAGCGCTCGCCAAACACTACGATGCCATAGCGGGTAAGCACCTGCGAGAGCTGTTCGCCGACGATCCACAACGCGGGGAGCAGTTGACGCTGGAAGTCGATGGACTGTATCTCGACTATTCAAAAAATCGCATTACTGGCCAGACGATCGAACTGCTGGTCGAGCTGGCCCAGGCTTGTGAATTGCCACAGCGAATCGGCGCAATGTTCGCTGGCGAAAAGATCAACGTCACGGAAGACCGAGCTGTCTTGCATACAGCCCTGCGTGCGCCGCGCACAGCAACCGTTACAGTCGATGGAGTGAATGTCATCCCCGAGGTCCACGCCGTCCTGGACAAAATGACGGCCTTCTGTCAGCGGGTGCGCAGCGGCAAGTGGCTGGGGCATACGGGGCATCCGATCTGCAATATCGTCAATATCGGCATTGGTGGGTCCGACTTGGGGCCGGTCATGGCCTACGAGGCGCTGCGGCACTTCAGCGATCGCCAGTTGACCATGCGCTTTGTGAGCAACGTCGACGCCACCGACTTTGTCGAAGCCACTGCCGATCTGGATCCAGCGGAAACGCTGTTCATTGTCGCTTCCAAGACATTCACCACGATCGAAACCATGACCAACGCCAATTCGGCGCGGCAATGGTTGCTGTCTGCAATGGACGGCGATAGCTCGGCGACTGCCAAGCACTTTGTAGCCCTGTCGACCAACGCGGAAAAAGTCTCCGAGTTCGGCATCGATACGCAGAATATGTTTGAATTTTGGGATTGGGTTGGCGGGCGTTATTCGATGGAGTCGGCCATAGGTCTGTCGACGATGCTGGCCATCGGCCCTGAAGCCTTTCAGGAAATGCTGTCTGGCTTCCACGCCATGGATGAGCACTTTCGCCATGCTCCACTGGCCGAAAACATGCCCTGCCTAATGGGCCTACTGTCAGTCTGGTATGCCAACTTCTTCGGAGTTGAGACGGTAGCGGTGCTCCCCTACGAACAATACCTCAAACGCTTCCCGGCCTACTTGCAACAGTTGACCATGGAAAGCAACGGCAAGTATGTCACGGTGGACGGGCAACAGGTGGACTATGCCACCGGCATGATCTACTGGGGCGAACCGGGGACCAACGGGCAGCATTCCTTCTATCAGTTGATCCATCAAGGGACGCGTTTGATCCCCTGCGATTTCATCGCCTTTGCAAAATCGCTCAATCCGCTGGGAGAGCACCATGACATTCTGATGGCCAACGTACTAGCCCAGAGCGAAGCCCTCGCCTTTGGCAAAACGGCCGAAGAGGTGACCGCTGAAGGGACGCCCGCTTGGCTGGTGCCACACCGTGTGTTCCAAGGCAACCGTCCATCGAATACGCTTTTGGCGCAGCAGATGTCGCCGCGAGTGCTGGGGCAGTTGGTCGCACTCTATGAACACAGCGTGTTTGTGCAGAGCGTGCTGTGGAATATCGACGCCTTCGATCAATGGGGCGTGGAACTTGGCAAAGTGCTGGCCACGAAAATCATCCCCGAGCTATCCACTGCGCACACTGGCAAGCCGCAGCACGATAGTTCGACCAACCAGCTTATCCGCCGCTATCGCAAGTTGAAATAGTTCACTCTCCTTCGAAGTGGCTGCTGCTGGTCCACCGCCAGAGGGCGATGCGCGAGATCCAGTTGACCAGGCTAATCATGACCAACCCCAGCAGGGTGCTGGTCAGCACCACCGCCATCAGCGCATCGGTGCGGGCCAGATTCTGCCAGCCGGTCATCAATGTTCCCAGTCCTTGGTAGCCGCCGGCACCATTGCCCACAAAGAACTCGCCGATGATCGCGCCTACTACGGCCAAACCCGCGCTGATTCGCGTGCCCAGGATCAAGTGGCTGACCGCTAGTGGAATGCGCAGCTTGACGAGCACCTGCAGACGCGTGGCCCTGCCCAGTTGGAACAGATCCTTCAGATTCTGGTCGACCGACAGCAGGCCCGCCGTGACATTGGAGATCACTGGAAACAGACTGATAATGCAAGCCACTAAAACCACCGTGCGAAAGCCGTAGCCAAACCACGTGATCAGCAGTGGTGCAATGGCCACAATGGGAACGGTCTGCAGGAACACAACGTAGGGATAGAACGCCGAACGCAGCCAACGCGACTGGCTAAACACCACTGCGGCGAGAGTCCCCAGTACAACGCTGCTGAGCAAGCCCAGGCCGGCCGCCGCGCCCGTCAAACAAAAACCTATCAGCAGAACTCGTCGCTCCTGCCAACCCACCCTGCCGACGCGGATTGGCGACGGGAGGATGATGGGATGAATTTCCCACCAGCTCACGACCACCTGCCAGGCCACTAAGATGCCAAGGAAAACCAGCGTGGTGAGCGCCGCCCTGCGCAGCCAGTTCCTGCGCAGCCAATTCCAGCGCAGCAAATAAGCACGTAGCAAATTACCGCGACTCCGCTCAACGTGTGTCTGCTTGCTACGCTCCACGTTAACTGCTCGCTTCGGCTAGCGCGGTGCTCACACGACCATAGAGTTGGGCGAACTCCAACGAAGAGCGCACGTTCGTCTGCCGCGGCCAGGGGAGGTCCGTGGCGATCTCCTGCGAGACGCATCCCATTCCCAGCACCACCACCCGATGGCTCAGATAAATCGCTTCGGCCACGTTGTGCGTCACGAACACAATGGTCCTTGGCCGCGACTGCCACAATTCGAGCAGCAGCTCGTTGAGTTTAGTGCGGAGGATTTCGTCTAGTGCGGCGAAGGGCTCGTCCAACAGCAATACGCTGGGATCGGTCACTAGTCCACGCGCGATGCTGGTCCGCATCTGCATGCCGCCCGAGAGCTGGCGAGGAAACTTGCCCGCCGCATCATCGGCTAGGCCCACCGCCTGGCGAGCGGCCGCAATGGCATCTCGGCGGCTGAAAGCGCTCGGCCGGTCGTCCCGCGCGCCACGGGACGGCGTGGACGGCAATTGATGCGGGCTAGGGCCCAGTTCCAGCGGCAGCCCGATGTTCTCGTCTACCGTTCGCCAGGGGAGCAGCGTGGCGGATTGAAAGACGTAGGCCAGCGAACCGCTGCGCTGTGGCAGCGCGGGTTCGAATTGCACTTGTCCCTGCTGAGGTTGCAACAATCCGGCGATCGCCCGCAGCAACGTGCTCTTGCCGCATCCCGAAGCTCCAACCAATGCGACAATCTCACCCGCCGCTACCGACAGCGAGACCCGCTCCAGCACGGGCGATCCAGTTTGGTAGGCGATAGTCAGATCGCGGACTTGAATCGCTGCGGCGCCATTTGTTGCAACGTCTTCACCTAGTGTGTCAGTTAACATGGAAGGTGTTGTAACATGAAAGGAGTTGCAACCATCGAGGGGAATTTACAATTAGTCGTTGATCGCTCCGCCGATCATTGCCATCTGTCGTTGATCACTCCGCCGATCATTGCTCAAGGGCTGCCGAATTGTAGCAGAGGCGTTGGCGGATTTGCAGCCGTGTCGAGCAATTCGCCATGCACTTCGATCTGTCCGTCCAACCAGCCAACCATCTGATTTGCATCGGCGACGATCTCCAGCAGATCGGCTGCTAACTTGCGCTCTGAGTCCAGCCCGCGGCGGCGAGCCGACAGGGCACTGCGCGTTTGGCTGGGCAAGCCCCCCGCGCCCCCCAGATCCCTCATCCGCTGGCTCTCCTGCTGTAGCCCCGCGATGTAGTTGCTGAGGTAATCTTGGAATCGATCGAGCCAAGCCTGGTCCAGTGGGACGGCTACTTGCGGATATTCGTCACTAGTGGCCATAATTCGCCAACGCAATGAAGTCTCGCGTTTGCTGGACAACTGGACTTGAATCACCACCTGCGTAGAGCCCCGGTCGTCGCGTGTAAACGGCGGACGCGAACTCTTAGCCTGAAGCCCGCTCGGTTCGGCAGAGCGAATCGCCCAACTGACCAATTGCTCTGCGCCTAACTCTTGAGCATCGCTGGGGAGCACTTCCAAGCCTTCGCTGGCGGCCAATCGCAATCGCCATCGTGGTTGGCGCGGGCG
>CAKQNH010000459.1 GCA_934255105.1 uncultured Pirellulaceae bacterium | reverse complement strand
TAGGTAAAACACCTGGCTCAAATTTGCGTCGGCATCACCGCAAAAAGTGGCTCAGTTTTCGGTCGGCGTCAACACAGCGCCACCATCGTGCCCGATGGAGTCCTTTTTGGCTCCAGCAAGGCCCATGTGCAGCTGCGTCAGCACCTGATCGAGAACAACCAGTTGGAGGCGGTGATCTCGCTGCCCTCAGGCGTGTTCAAGCCCTACGCCGGCGTGTCCACCGCCATCATCATCTT
Organism: uncultured Pirellulaceae bacterium; assembly: GCA_934255105.1. Classification (GTDB taxonomy): domain Bacteria; phylum Planctomycetota; class Planctomycetia; order Pirellulales; family Pirellulaceae; genus Aureliella. The sequence goes on along the minus strand of CAKQNH010000459.1, from coordinate 4,603 downwards.
TGCCAAGGGTGGCAAGACGGATAACGTGTTTTTCTACGACGTTGAGTCGGACGGCTACACGCTTGATGACAAGCGGACACAGATTGGCGATGGCAAGGGGGACCTGCCGGATGTGCTGTCCAAATACCTCACGTGGTGCGAAGGACGGGGAGATTTCAGCGATCTGACTGCGAAAGCGTTTGAGGTATCGGTAGATGCCATTCGGACGCAGGGCTATGACTTGTCTATTAACCGATACATGCAAAAAGCTCATGTCGCGACAACTCACAGCGATCCCAAAGAAATTTTGAAGCGGCTACAGGCCTTGGAAGATGAGATCCAAGCCGAGTTGGGTCAACTGGAGGCTCTACTTTGACCAGCCGCACATACCGCCTGCGAGAAATTGCGCCACCGATCCCGTCCGCTACAACTCCCATTGGCGAGAGGGTGTGGCTGTTGAACCTAGATCAGATCGAACCACACACCGGCACCTTGCTAAGCAAGGAGTATGTCCAGTGCAGCGCAGTTGGCACGTCAACGCATGCGTTTGACGAAGGGAATGTGCTGTACTCAAAGCTGCGTCCATACCTCAACAAGGTTCTTCTCCCGGACGCAGCGGGCTATTGCACGTCGGAACTGGTTCCGTTGCGGCCAAATCAAGAATTGGTGACGAGAGAGTATTTGGCTGCATACCTCCGCTCGTTTTCCTTTTTGAATTGGGTTTGCCAGCAGGTCGACGGCGCAAAGATGCCGCGCGTTTCGATGAAGGTACTGTGGGAACACAGCATCGAGCTTCCAACATTGGATGAGCAGAAGCGCATCACCGCCATCCTCCAAAAGTCTGACATGTTGCGGAGCAAGCGCCAGGAGACCATCCGGCTGACGGATGAGTTTCTGAGGGCGGTGTTCATCGACATGTTTGGCGTGCCTGGCGCATCATGCAAGTGGCCGGAGTCTTTCGTCGCAAACATGGTCTCCAATATCGAGTCGGGGTGGAGTGCGCCGTCAAGTGATCGCGACCTAAGCGATCAGGACCTTGCAGTTCTAAAAGTGAGTGCCGTTTCAACCGGTTGGTTTTTGCCTGATGAAGCCAAGCCAGTTGATCGTGAGATGGTTGATCGACCGCTGGTCTTCCCTCGGCGAGGTGACTTGCTGTTCAGCCGGGCCAATACAAGGGAGCTTGTTGCTGCCTGCTGCCTTGTTGAAGAAGATGTCGATAACCGCTTTCTTCCCGACAAACTGTGGCGTGTTACTGCGGATCCGAAGCAGGCGACGAATGAGTATTTGTGCTACCTCTTCCGGCATCCGGCTTTTCGACACGAGCTCACAAAGCAAGCCACAGGAACGAGCGGCTCGATGTTGAATATTTCGCAGGCAAAGCTTCTTAGCACCCCTGCACCTCTACCTCCGGTTGCGCTGCAGCAGAAGTTCACCAAGATCGTGAACCGCTCTCAGCTGGCTCGACGCAATTCGTTGAATTCCCTTCGAGATTTGCAGTCCCTGCAAGAATCCCTGACAGCCAAGTTGTTTGGCTGATCCCACTGGAGCAACACAGTTGTCCTCACTGATCAAGGCGCTATCACTCAGGAATTTCAAGGGCTTCACAGAGGAGGTCCGGATTGAGCTTCGTCCCATCACCTTGCTCTTCGGCGCCAACAGTGCAGGCAAGAGTAGTCTGCTGCAGGCCTTGCAGTACGTGCGAGAAATCCTGGAGCGACAGAACGTCAACGCCGACCGCACTCTGCAGGGGGGCGAGGCGATAGACCTCGGTGGATTCCTGAATCTGGTCAATGGTCACGACGCGCAGAAGCAGATTGAAATTGCGATCGAGATGGAATTAGGGGCGAGTTCCATCCCGGAGCTGGTGCCGGATGCCTTCGAGGATTGGCAGACGACCGACGAGCAAGTCTGGTGGATGTACGACACCCTCCAGAACATCCGCCGCGCAGTGAAGACGGTCGCCATCCGATTGACCATTGGATGGAATGAGCAACGTGCGCAGCCAGTCGTTCAAGGGTACGAGATCGCCACCAACGGAGAGTGGTGCCTCAATATCACTTCGAGCCTTGATGGCCGCGATGCCCAGATGCGCATCAACCACTCCAATCCGATCTTCTTGGTCGAAGCATCAGATGACGAAGAGATACCGTTCGTGGGCTTAGATGACTTTGTGTCTCCAGCAGATTTGGGCCGTCAACCCACGCCTGACAACACGATGCTGAGCATTGCCGATTTGTCGGCGCAGCTGCAAAAGCAGGCTTCAGAAGCGGATGCATTGCTGGAAAAACTCAAGACACAACTTGACTCCATCGACAAGTCTGATGAGACATCGGACAACCCTCCATTAGGAAGCAGGACAGTGTCGATCCTCCCAGCATTGTTTTCGGCTGTTCGAGAAGCCGGTATGGAACGCCCTGGGGACGGCTTGCGCGCATGGTTAACGGGCTTTCGCGGGGCACTACCAAGGATGGACCAGATGTTGTTCATCCCTGCGCCAGGTGCGAAGGGCGCTGAAAACGTCTACATGGTGCGAGAGTTCACCGCATTTCTGTCCTGGCTAACTGTCGGCCCAGCGCTGCTGTTGCGCGATCAGTTGCGTCAGATGCGTTACATCGGGCCGTTGCGACGCATTCCGCCGCGCGGATTCGACGTGTCGTTGACCAAGAGCGACTCGGCCTGGTCGGATGGCATGGCGGCGTGGGAGACCCTAGTCACCGGCAGCCAAGACCTAGTGGATCGCGTGAGCGATTGGATGCAGTCATCTGCCAAGTTGGGTACAGGCTACGCCGTCGCCCGCAAGGCCTACCAGGAGTTCGACCCCAATCAACCCGTGCCTCAGCCGATTGGCCCCGTCCGCAAGCGGGCACAGCTGGTGGATAGAGCTGACTTAACCTTGCATCCGCAAGACGTGGGTGTCGGTATATCGCAGGTGTTACCGGTGGTCGTGGCCGCACAGGACGGCTCGGCCAGTGTGGTTTGCATTGAGCAACCCGAGCTGCACATCCACCCAGCAGTCCAAGTGGGCCTGGGTGACTTGTTTATTGACGGTGCGGTTAACCAAGGGCTGTCATTCCTCATCGAGACGCACAGCGAGCACTTGATCCTGCGGCTGCTACGCCGCATTCGCGAATCCTCTGAGCTGACTATCAGGATGACCGACCAGTCCCTGTCGCCCGACCTGGTCGGTGTCTACTGCCTCAGCAAGCGCGATGGTGCTGTGACCATCGACAAGATCCCGGTGACCAAGGATGGCGACTTCGCCAAGCCATGGCCGCATGGGTTCTTCGATGAACGAGGTGCGGAGCTGTTCTGATGTTCAAGGAGATCGCAGTCGACCCTGCTGCGGTGGCAGCGTCTGACCTTCAGTTCCGCTACATCATCGAGAAATTCGGGGTATCCGAAGGGCGACTGATCGCGGCGTTTCCGAGCAAATGGAAGAGGTTCGTGTACCAGGCTGCTCACGCGAGACTGCGTGGTACTGCCGAACTCTCCAAGATCGAAATCCGATTACGCGGGTTGACCGACGACTTTTTCTACTTCCAAGGTCGTCCTGGAGATGGCTGTGCTCAGAACTGGCTTGCAGCCGCCGAGGCTGAGCATGAGCGCGTACCTTTCGACGCCATCATTGCTGCAGAGGGAAATGCTCGAGGCGCTGTTGTCCCTGCTGTTGAACTGGACGCCACTCATCCATGCTTACAGCCGAACAGACAGTGGCATATCGAGCGCACCGCGGATGTGATGGCCAAATGCTGCGCACCTTTGCTGCGCGCAGCGTCCCACATCAAGCTGATTGATCCTCACTTGGATGCGAACAATGGCCGACATCGCAGACCTCTGGTAGCGTTCCTCAAGTGCATGAAACCAGGGGCAAGAGTCGATGTGTTCCGCGGTGATGGCAAGCCCCAAGATCATCTGAGCCGCGGCATTGAACGTGCTTTGCAGATTGCCCGGCCCGAAGGTGTTGAAGTTCGGCTGTACCTACGACCGCAAGCAACGCTTCACAACCGCTATGTACTCACGCAGGGCGGAGGCATGTTCTTCTCTACTGGGCTGGATGACCACGACGACGGCGAAAACCGGACAGATGAGGTCGGGGTGCTGGAACCTGCCGTCTGGTCTGTGCAGTGGGAGAAATACAGCGGTGACGACCCAGTCGCCTGCTGGGGATAAAAACTCGATCAGGGAGAAAAATGAAGCCGAAACAACGCATCAGAACGGTCGGCTCTGTCTCAAGCGAATTGCTGAAGAAGTCCCGCGAGGCTGCCTTGGCGGCTGTGCAGGTCTTCAACAATCCGGCGATCACGTTCAAGTCCGAGATCTTCGTCGTGATGATTGTGATCTCTTGGACCTACTTGCTCCATGCGCATTTCCGCAAGCAAGGGATTGAGTACCGCTACTTCAAGGTCGCAGGAACGCGCAAGCGCTTCGACAAAACAACCAGGGGTGCCTTCAAGTATTGGGAGCTGGAGCGATGCCTGAATGACAAGGCCTCGCCTGTCGACAAGGCTGCTGCAAACAATCTGCGCTTCCTGATCGGATTGCGGCATGAGATTGAGCACCAGATGACGAGCCGGTTGGACGAGCACCTGAGCGCTCGTTTCCAAGCCTGCTGTTTGAACTACAA
>CAKQNH010000458.1 GCA_934255105.1 uncultured Pirellulaceae bacterium | reverse complement strand
TACGTTCTGAGCCAGACCGACGCCGGTTGGAAACAGACACCGCTGCCGGGGACACCGGAGTTCGGGACCGTTAGCGTCAGTGCGGTAGACGCCGATGAATCGAACGACTACTGGATGACCGCCAGCGACTACCTAACCCCCACCACGCTATACCTGGGCAATGTGGGGAGCCAACCTGAGCAACTGAAGCAGTTGAGCGCTCAGTTCGATGCGTCTGGATTGACTGTTAGCCAACACTTTGCCACCAGCCAGGATGGAACGCAGGTACCCTATTTCATGGTCGCCCCCACGGATCTACCGCTCGACGGCAGCACGCCCACGCTGCTCTATGGTTACGGTGGATTCGAAATATCGCTGACTCCGGGATACAATCCCAGCGTTGGCCGCGCATGGTTGGAAGCTGGACGAGTGTACGTGGTGGCCAACATCCGCGGCGGCGGCGAGTATGGGCCGCGATGGCACCAGGCTGCGCTCAAGCAGAATCGCCTGCGGGCCTACGAGGATTTTGCTGCGGTGGCCGAAGACTTGGTATCGCGCAAGGTGACTAGCCGCGAACATTTAGGTATCCAAGGAGGGTCCAACGGAGGTCTGCTGGTCGGCAACATGCTCGCGCACTATCCGAACTTGTTCCACGCCGCGGTCTGCCAAGTGCCGCTGCTGGACATGCGGCGCTACCATCTGCTGTTGGCCGGTGCGAGCTGGATGGCCGAGTACGGCAACCCCGATGCGCCGGGCGAATGGGAATTCATCCAGAGCTACTCCCCATATCAATTGGTGGCCGAGGGAACGAAGTACCCCGCTGTGCTGTTTACTACTTCAACCCGGGACGATCGTGTTCACCCCGGCCATGCGCGCAAAATGATGAGCAAGCTCGAAGCTCTCGGGCAGGATGTTACATACTATGAAAACATCGAAGGGGGCCATGGTGGCGCGGCAAACAACAAACAGCGAGCCTACATGCAAGCCCTGGCCTATTGGTTCTTAGGCGAGCGACTTTAAGTACCGCTGATGGCGAAGACCGTGGGGACGAGCTCCACGGTCTCGACCTGGCCGAAGAGCGTGGTCGCGGTGGCATCATGCACCAGCAGCTCGAGCATCTGACCGGTCTGCCGTTGGTTGCCGTCCCAGACCACGATGCGATCGCAGGGGGTGCGTCCCATCATCTGCCGCAGCGGCCCCTCATCCTTGCGTTTTACGGAGAGCTTGCTGGGTCCTTCAACCAATACCTGCACGCGCTGGCCGAGAAAATGCAGATTGTCCTGTAGGCAGATTTCGGTTTGCAGGTCGAGCAGCTCGACGTTGCGGCGTGTCTTGACTTCGAGCGGTATATCATCTGCGTAAAGCTCGGCACCCCGCGTGCCCGGACGCACCGAATACTGGAAGATAAAGCTATTCTTAAAGCGGCAGCGGCGGACCATCTCCATGGTTTGCTCGAAGTCCTCATCGGTTTCGCCGCAGAAGCCGACGATGAAATCGCTGGACACGGCCGCCTCCGGCAAAATGTCGCCAATGCGGTCCATCATCTCGTAGTAGTCGCCCACGGTGTAGCCGCGTTTCATGCGTTTGAGCACTGCGTCTGAACCCGACTGGGCAGGCACGTGCAGGTACGGTGTGCACTTGGGCAGATCGCGAACCGTCTCCAGCAATCGCCGCGTCATGTCCTTGGGGTAGTTGGTTACGAACTTCAGACGCTCGATGCCGTCGATTTCGTGGATCGCTTCGAGCAGATCGGCCAGCTCGGTTGTTTGTTGGTTGGCGTCGCGATAGCGATAGCTGTTGACCGTCTGGCCCAGCAGAGTGATCTCTTTGCAACCTTGGTCGGCCAGTACGCGAGCTTCAGCTACGATCACCTCGGGGGGACGCCCCTGCTCCGGCCCACGAGTCATCGGCACGATGCAGTAAGTGCAGAACTTGTCGCAACCAATCTGAATGCGGAGGTAGGCTTGGAAGGGTGTCGGCCGCATGGTCGGATCGCGCAGCGGATCGAAGGTTTCGTGACTGCGGCGAATATCGTCCTGGCTGCCATCGCGACGACCGAGGCTGATCGCCATTTGCGGCCCCTGGCCGCTGCGGATCTTGTCGAGCAGCTCTGGAATGCGTTGCAGTTGGCCTGGCCCGACCACCAAGTCGACAAACGGTGCTCGATCGAATACCAACTGCTGGTCTTTCTGAGCCATACAGCCCATGACCCCGATCGTCTTTTCTGGATGGGCCAATTTCAGCAACTTGAGCCGCGCTACCGAATTGTAGACCTTCTCTTCGGCATGCTCGCGAACGCTACACGTATTGAACAAAATCGTATCCGCCGACTCGGGCCGGTCGGTCAGATCGTAGCCTTGACGTCGCAGGCTGGCCACGACCATTTCACTGTCCAGCACATTCATTTGGCAGCCCACCGTCTCGATATACAGTTTCTTGGTGCGGGCTGGCGTGTTGGGGGAAGTGATGTCTGGCACTTCGGGCGACTGAGTGTCAGCAGTAGACTTCATGCGGCGATTGCTTGCGGGGTTGGTGTAGGACGGCAAACGGAGGAACTGTCGGACGTGGGACTATTCTAAGCTTGGCAGGGTCACTAGTCGAGAGTTGAGAGTTGAGAGTTGAGAGTTGAGAGTTGAGAGTTGAGAGTTGTTGGGGTTTTAAGCAGTCCTGCGGGGTGGGCCCGGTGGGATGTTTTGGGACTTTCCATTTTTTACCGGCGATTCTCCACCTCAGGCTCCCCCTCCGTCGCTTGAAAATGGTTCCGTTGGCCTGATCTGGGGAGCGAATTTCTCAGATAGAAGATAGCCGGTAGAACAATATTTGCTCAGATACCACGCCTCTGCCAGCAAACAGCAAAACTAGTGCCGAACACCGATTGGCTGGAAGCTTATCCTACGATCTGACAAGCTGGAGGCTTATCCCACGGTCTGACAAGCTGGAAGCTTATCCCACGGGGATGACAAGCTGGAAGCTTATCCTACGGGGATGACAAGCTGGAGGCTTATCCCACGGGGATGACAAGCTAGAAGCTTATCCCACGGGGATGACAAGCTGGAAGCTTATCCCACGGGCTCTGCTACGCTGCCTTTGACTGGGGGGCTGGTTCCGTGGCGGCTTTAACTGGCCCTGCGGTGGGGGTAGTGGGGGCGTTTTGGTGCTGGCGCGCCATATTTGCTAACTGTAGGCTATCTGCTTCTTTAGCGTCGGCGTCGGATTTTTTGCGAGCCAATTGCTGGGCCAGCCGAGTCGCATTGGCACGTTTTTTGGCCCACTGCAGGCGTGCTTCTACATAAACTTGCAGCATTTGGGCTAACTTCGCACGGCGCATGTCCATCATGCGAGCTAACATTACTATAGCTAACAGACTGAAAGCCAACCAAATGATGAGTTTTGGGGCGAGGTTCATGGCAGGATTCGTTGACTAGCGGCGAGTATATTGTGAGCCAGCGCGATAGCGCAATACCGTACAACTTTTCAAAGCAGCAGGCACACCGCGTGTGCCGTAGCCTATTGAAACCAAGAATTTCATACTACGGCGGACGGCACAGGAGACTGTGCCTGCTAACTTTTGCTGCTTTTTTCGGCCGATGCAATTAATTGCGACGAGTTTAACTGACAACCTGCTTCGAGCGAAAGGCTGATCTAGGTATAGTGTACATTTGTACACTACACAAACAGCACGGGTTTGGCGTTTTTTCTCGGATAGCGGCCCAAACGCCTTTGGCTTGCCCGCTAGGCACGGATACAATAACCGCAATTGAACTTGCTTTGCCTTGCTCAATACTTATACATAAACGCACAACATGGAGTCCCCCTAAGTGCAAGTCAACGTCTCCACTCGCCATGGTTCATTGAGCAGCTATGATCAGGATGTCATCCGCGAGAAATCTGAAAAAGTGCGCCGACTATTCGACCGGGTCAACGCGGTCCATGTCGTAGTGGACTTCCAGCATCAAACTGAGCCGCACGTGGAAATCAACGTGTCGGCCGAGCACACCAAGGATTTCGTAGCTTCGGCCGCAGCCACTACGGTCATTGCAGCGTTGGACAGCGCGATCCAAAAAGTAGAACAGCAACTCCGTAAACACAAAGAAAAATTGACCGGTCACAAGTCGACTGCGGTCAAGCACATAACTCCCGAGCCGAATGACGGTGACTTGGACGAAGAAGAGTAGGTTTCTTCCAGAACTTCCAGAATACGTCACGCATTGAAAAAACGGTGCCCCCAGAAAGACCCGAATATGAAATTCTCTGATTTTATTAGTACCAAGTCGATCTGCTCGGAACTCAATTCCGACAGCAAAGAAACGGTGATTGCTGAATTGGTAGATGCCTTGGTCAGTGCTGGCAACATCAAGCCAGCCGACCGCGAAGACATCATCAAAGCTATCATGAAGCGTGAGGAGTTGGGCAGTACGGGCATTGGCCGTGGCGTGGCCGTCCCGCACACCAAGCACCCCAGCGTCGACAAGCTGGTGGGAACTGTCGGAGTTAGCAGCGATGGTCTCGACTTCGATTCCTTAGACGGCGAAAAGGTCCAGTTGTTTTTCTTGCTGGTCTCGCCACCGGATCGCCCCGGCGATCACTTGCGCGCATTGGAAAACATCTCGCGCCAACTGCGAGATGAAACCTTCTGCCGCTTCCTCAAGCAGAGCAAGACTGCGGAAGACATCATGCAGTTGCTCGAAGAGGCTGATAACAATCACTTTGTCTAAGCCGAGCCCTATGTCACCTACGCTTGAGAAGGTCGTGACGGTAAGCAACCCCATGGGTATTCACATGCGACCAGCAGATCTGCTGTCGCGTGCTGCGGGGCGCTTCCAGTGCCAAGTCTTGATCGAAAAGGACGGCCAAGCGATCGACGGCAAGAGCATTATGAG
>CAKQNH010000457.1 GCA_934255105.1 uncultured Pirellulaceae bacterium | reverse complement strand
GTATTCGCCCGGGCTGCTGGATCAACGCCTTGCCGGTGGGAGGCCTAGTGCTACTGCCCGATGCTACGGCAGGCTGTGTGTGCAGCTACCAGAATCGCTCGTGGATGGCCCTGGGCGGTGAGTGAGCACCCACACTTAAATTCATGCGAAGCAAGCCGCCTTAACGAAAGCCAAGGTTGTCAGTGCCAATGGGCTGAGCGCATCGTTTCAGAAATATGTACTGTTCACGCGCAATCGCCATAAATTAAAATTGGGATCTTCCGGAGAATTAGTGGGCAGCAACTGTGCGCGCCAGGTTTTCGGAGGCATGGCAGGGCAAAAAGAATATCTGTATGCGTTTCGTTTCCTCAGCCGCACTGGATCGGTTGCACTTAATTTGCCCAGCGAAACGGAGGTAGGCTCTGCTGAGGAGTACCCTGCCAAGGAATAACTGGGTCATGGCGAGGAGAATGTCTCGCTTAGCCTCAGTAGGACTCATGTTTTACCGAGGTTTAGTTTTTGAATATCGAATGACTATCGCCTAAAGCCATTCTTTTTGCCCTGCCATGCCTTGGAAAACCTATCAAACTCCATTCTTGAATCGATTGACTACCCACTAATTCTTTTGAAGAGCCATAGATCGAGAGGTTGGGTCGCTGGGCCGTAATGGCAAAAGAATGGAGGCAAAAGAATATTCCAGTGCATAAAATTCCGACCCGCACAAATCCACGACAGACAGCTTTGAAATCGATGGACCTCGTTCGAGTCTGCTTAGGCAATCAATAGCTCCATTCTTCTGCCAAAAAAGCGCGATAATCCACTAAAGGTTCGTTACCATGGGAGGGTTCCGTGAACGATTACGAAAAGATCAACCAGGCTCACATCAATTCCCACGCAACATCGCGCCACATATTGCATTGTCGAGTTCGACAAATTGCGACCTTGAAGACGTGCCACACGCTGGTGAAGTCTCGTTCTCGGTCGCGGATGCAACAGGAATGATGCAGGGTGGGAGTGGCACGGTTTCCTGGGGTTCCGCTTGGCTCGCTGGGGCTCGCCGGCGCTGCACCCCAGGCTATCTAAGTCCGCAGCTACGCCGCTAAAAGCAAGCAGTAAGAATTCAGTGACGCAGTGCCAAATCCCATCGATCACGCAGTGCCTGCGGGCACTGTTATCCTGGCGACCTGGACTCATTTTCAGACAAAAGCTCGTTTGACGAACGTGTCTTCTACGGGTATCAATAAACGCTGTGGTTCACGCATAGTCGTTGATCGCTCCGCCGATCATTGCTTGTGCTGAATGGCGCTTCGGTATCGTCAACCGTTGCGCGAAACGCCCATGTATCTGATCAGCGACTATAGCATTTGATCGGCGGAGCGATCAACGACATTTTTGCCCCCCGACGGAACATCAATACAACTACGATTGAAGGCCTACATGATACGATTCTGGCGCGAGCTTTACATTATTCTGCTTCTGGTTGCATGCGTGTCTCGGGCGATCTCGGCTCAGGAGTCGGCCGATCTCGTCTTGCGCGGCGGCAAGATTGTGACCGTCGACGATGCTCGGCCACATGCGCAGGCATTGGCTGTGCGAGGAGATCGCATCATTGCCGTCGGTTCCGATCAACAGATCCAACCGCTGATCGGCGATCAAACACGGGTCATTGACTTGCAAGGGAAACTGGCAGTGCCGGGCTTCATCGAGGGACACGGACACTTCGTTGGCTTGGGGCAATCGATGATGACGCTCGACCTCACGGCAGCCGAAACCTGGGACGACATTGTCGACCAGGTCCGCCAGGCCGCCCAAACGACTCCTCGCGGCGAATGGATTGTGGGACGCGGTTGGCATCAATCAAAATGGCTCTCACCCCCTGAACCGAATGTCGATGGCTATCCGGTTCACACACTGCTCAGCCAAGCCACGCCGTATCACCCAGTGCTGCTCGAACACGCCAGCGGACACATGTCGTTCGCCAACCAAATGGCGATGGAGCTGGCTGGTGTGGATGCCACGACGCCCGACCCACGAGGCGGGGAGATTATGCACGATGAAGAGGGTAGACCTAGCGGAGTGTTTCGAGAAGCGGCGCAGGGTCTGGTCGACATCCGTCGCAGTGTGCCCGAACAACAGCGCCGCGAGCTGCTCACCGCAATCGAGCTGGCCAGCGAGCAATGTCTCCGCAAGGGGATTACTAGTTTCCAGGACGCCGGCTCGTCATTCGATACGATCGACGTGTTCCGTGAGATGGCTGAGCAAGGCGAGCTGAAAGTCCGCCTGTGGGTGATGGTGCGCGACAGCGGCGAGCGTCTGGCCCGTCTGCTGCCAAAGTCGCGCACAATTGGCGCGGGCAACGATTTTCTGACGGTCCGCGCCATCAAGCAATCCATGGACGGTGCACTCGGTGCCCACGGTGCGTGGTTGCTCAAACCCTATGCGGACTTACCATCCAGCACGGGGCTGAACACCACGTCCATCAGCGCGATCCGACACAGTGCCCAGTTAGCTGTCGAGCACGATTTCCAACTCTGCGTCCATGCCATCGGCGATCGAGCGAATCGCGAGGTGCTTAACATCTTCGAGGAGACATTTCTTGAGCATCGCTCGCAGCGGTCGCGACGCTGGCGGATTGAACATGCCCAGCACCTCAACCCGAGCGACATCCCGCGTTTTGCGCAACTAGGTGTGATTGCCTCTATGCAGGGTGTTCACTGCACGTCGGATGGCGTGTTTGTCATCGACAGGCTGGGTGTGCAAAGGGCACAAGAGGGAGCTTACGTGTGGCACAGCCTGCTCAGTTCGGGGGCTGTTGTCATCAACGGGACCGATGCACCCGTAGAAGCCGTCGATCCGCTGGCTTGCATCTACGCCTCGGTCACGCGGAGACTTGCGGACGGGAGTGAGTTCTTCCCCGGACAGCGTATGACTCGTGAACAGGCACTGCGCTCCTACACCATCAACGCTGCGTACGCGGCATTTGAGGAGGACCTCAAGGGTTCGCTCGCTCCTGGCAAATTAGCCGATGTGGTCGTCCTCTCAAAAGACATCCTGACCTGCCCCGCAGACGAGATTCCTCGGACCAAGGTGGTTTACACCATCGTAGCCGGCCAAGTAGCATTTGCGGATCCGAGCTTGTTCAAAGAGTGACCACTTTGAGTCGACTCGCTGACTTCGTTTAACGCCGAGACGGAGCAGGCCGCAATGCACGAATTGATTTCGACAATGCTCGAGTCGGAGCGGGCCGCGATGCACAATGAGAACCAGCGGACGTTGTGTGTTTCTGCTGGCTTTTCGCTAAGTGATCGCCAATGCGATTTTCAAACAATGATTAATTTGCATCAAGGTTGCAGGTGTCAAATGACCAAGCTTCCCATGGAGGCTTGAATGAGAGATGGTAAATAAGCGATCACATCGAACGACCGAATCCAATCGCAAACCGGAGATTGTCCAGTCAGCGTGATGTTGGTCAATCAAAAAGTGCGTGCTAGGAAGAGGGCTGCGAATTCGACTCGTAATCGCGGCAATCACCACGTCCAATATTTGCCTGGAGTTCCAACAACCAACGCAGGCCTTCGCACCGTTTGGGCCGCATCGAGGTAGGGAACATCGACAAGAACAACAGTCCCTTTCACAACGGAGTTACGATTCATCGTAAACGCTCATGGCTGGATCACTCCAATCGTCAGCCATCAACTCAGCCATACTCCTCCGCATCGTTGACGGATGCCACTGGTCGATTTGTTCCTGCATTCGATTGTAGCGAGAACTCGGCAACAGCACACAATCACGTCCCTCAACGAGTAGGACAACTGGTTCACCATTGTCAATCGCCTCAATCTGTTCCGCTGTCAAACTGACGTTCATTGTTTTTACTCCGGTTAGTAATCAATTCTATTATAAAAGTTGCTTTGCTGCAATTTCATAGTGCCATTCGTCATTCTGTATCTACTCTAAGTCCCAGAAGTAACACGCTGTATCTGCCGTGCTGCGAAGGGATCGGCACGAGTCTTGACCTGCCAGAGCCAAAAATACATCAATCTTATGTTCGCAAATTTGGTATTCGTCCTTTGGGTTGAGAGCGTGTGAAAGGAGGTGCGACATGCCCAGAATTGAAAACATACGCGTGCTAACGGAGGCGCAATTTAGGTCATGCTCGAGGTCACTAAAAACGCGCTCCAAGTCGCGGAATTTCGGAAACTCGACGACGCGGATTCTCCGATTGCGGACCATTGCTCTCGAAAACTTACCTTGTAGTTGATGGTCGGCAAATGTTGCCAGATTTGCATTCAAGTCGGCAAAGAAATCCGCGCAGTATTGCTCAAGTTGCTCATTGCTGTCGAACAATTCTCCAATGAGGCCAATGGTAGGAGCGAGGTCAAGTGGCAAGCCCGCAACCAAGGTTGACGAAGAGCAGCGAATTCCCTCGACGCACAAAGCGAAAGACTCTGATTGGAGAAGGCCGGCGATGACTTGGGTTCTTTGCCCACGGCTCGTTGTGCTATTCAGCACAAAGCGTGAGCTTGCGACAACTGCATATTGGGCGCTGTCCTGAATCGAGCGTAGTAGTTTGTCAAAACCGACTGAATTTGCTGATGAATTCATCTGCCTCCCAAATATTTTCCATGTTTATCCAACCAGCCTTCGCGAATTCGAGCCCTCTGCACATCATCGGCAAGCATGTGCCATGGGACTACAAGCCCCTGCCGGTGTCCCCCCTTGATGGAATGGTTCTCAGGCATACTCCGACTCGCCTCTTTGAGGTAAGTGGGGTCAATGTATTTGGCCGCTCAAAGTTCTGTATCACCTGTTTCCCGTCAGTTGCCACCCTATTCGACTTACCGACGTTAGTCTATTTGCCAAGTCTCAACTTATATGGCCGCGTTAGT
>CAKQNH010000456.1 GCA_934255105.1 uncultured Pirellulaceae bacterium | reverse complement strand
GAGAGCGGGCGATGGGATTCGAACCCACGACAACAACGTTGGCAACGTTGTGCTCTACCAACTGAGCTACGCCCGCATCTATGCTATGCTACCGGTTTGCCGAATGAATCGACACCATCATGAAGAAAGCTCGTGCTCATCCCAATGATTTGTGCCGATTATATGGTTAGTCTCCAGCGACGCAAGAGATGATACCACCGAACTGTGGCCACACTAGCAAATTTTAGTTTACCAGCCCATCAGGATGTTCCATGCTAATTGCCAATCAGCGACCTGACAAGCTGGTACCCGCTAGGTTAATCAGTGGTTCGGCTTGTCCCACCCGTCTGCTGCAAACTTTTCAAGCGAGTTGTCGAAATCTGCAGACATCCCTTTGCTGGGGTGTGGAACGGATGGGCATTTTCGTTGTTGCGGTTTGTGTCGCTTTGGCCGGACCAGCGTCTCCCGCGCGGGCCGGGCTATCTGCATCTGACGTTGTGGTCGCGGTCAACGCAAAATCGCTCAACTCGCGAACTTTGGCCAACCACTACGTCCAACTGCGGCACATCCCAGCGATCAACGTGGTCGTTCTGGAGGATGTTCCCAGTTCAGAGGTCATCGGCGTAGACGACTTCCGCGACAAGATTCTCAAACCACTGCTGCAGGAACTAGACCGCCGGAAATTGCTCGGCCACATCCAGTGCATCGCCTACTCCGCCGACTTCCCTACGGCCATCGACATCTCGGCCGACCTGCAGCAGCTCAAGGACCGGCATCAGCTCTTCACTCCGGTGGGATCGATCAATGCCTTGACCTATCTCTATGCCGACGTGCTAGCCAAAAATCCCAGCTACATTTCGCTACACTCGAATCTATACGCTCGCCGCGAGATGGAAAACTATTTCACGAATCCCGGCGGGGCTGCAACCGAAGTGGCGTGGAACAAAATTCAGGAATTGATCAGCGGCGGCCAGCACGCGCAGGCGGTCGATGCGCTCGAGGCGCTGTTGAGTGAGCAACCACACCAGCATCCAGTCGCTTATCTGGCTGCCTCCCAAGCCGCTTTGGCCGGCGATAGCGAGCGAGCCATCAAGTTGCTCAAGCAGGCGGTGGCGGCGGGCTGGAATGGCAGCCGCTACCTAAGAAATGATCAGCGTTTTGCCTCCTTGCGGGACGAAGCAGAGTTCCAAGTGATCGAGCTCCTGCTGGACGACAGCATTCGCGAAATGCAGCCCCCCCAAGCCTTTGACGCGCGAATATCCTGGACGCCCAACGGGCTATCCACGGACAAGCCTCAACTCGGCAAACGCTACCTGCTGAGCACCGTTCTAGGCGTTACCCGTGGCGCCGGGACCAGCTTGCCCGAAGCCATCGCGGCACTGCGACGCTCCGCCTCAGCCGACTATTCGCATCCCGCTGGCAAATTCTACTTCAGCCTTACTGATGACGTTCGCACGACCACTCGCCAGTGGGGCTTTATCTCCGCTGTCGACGACCTGAAGCAGCTTGGCTTTGATGCAGAGATAATCAGCACGCCACTTCCACAAGGAAAGCGGGATATCCTGGGAGTGCAGCTCGGCACGCCGAACTACAATTGGAGCAGTTGCGGAAGCGAGCTGCTGCCTGGGGCCTTGGCTGACAACTTGACCAGCCTCGGTGGCGTAATGACGGGCGGCGGTGGTCAGACGACGCTCAGTGAGATGATTCGTGCGGGTGCGGCTGGCAGCAGCGGAACCGTTACCGAACCCTACGCTCTGCAAGAGAAATTCCCGCACTCACAGATGTACGTTGCTTACGCCCGCGGTGCCAGCCTAGCGGAGGCCTTCTACTCCTACGTCACGGGCCCTTATCAATTGCTCATCGTGGGCGACCCGCTGTGCCAGCCCTGCTCGCACGCCCCGCGACCCGAGGTCGACGCTGGGCTGAGGCAGCTCGCGGTTGACGAACCGCTGCGCTTGAAGCTGCCCGCCTCGGGTATTAGCTACAGCGATTGGCTCGATTCACCAGAGCCGGTCGCCACACGCACAGACCCACTGCAGGCCACCGCTATGTGCGTGCTGCTCGACGGTACCCGCCCGAGCACCATCCCAGCTAAAGCCGACGTGAACATAGCCTCAAAGGGCATCCCGGCAGGATATCACGAGATCGTGTTGCAGTTTATCGCCGAGGGGCCGCTTTCGCCGCGATCAAACGCCACGATTCCGCTGTGGATCGGTCCAGCCAACAGCCTGACGCTGGAAATAGCTGGAGCTAGCGCTAGTCCCGAGCCTAAGTCTGCGGCTATTGCTACGGCTACGGAAAAGCTAGCTCCTGCTTCGACTTTGCCGAAACCTGTCCAGCAAATATCGTTGCAAGCGGGAACGGTCACCGCCCAGGTCACCGCAAACTTTACCGCCGGTCCGGCTGCGGGCGATGGCAACGCGATACCAGCGGTGAAGCGAGTCAGCTTATGGCATGGCGCCGAGCAGCTCGAGGTGGCGACTGGCGACAGTGGCCAGTTCAGCGTTTCCCTGGACCGGCTAGGCATGGGGCCCGTGCGACTATATGCCCATGCCGAACTGTCCGACAGCCAGGTCATCAAGAGCCTGCCAATATGGCTGGAAGTGTCGCCGTAGACGCCCGCATACAATTCGTAGCCCAAGTCGCCTGGGCTTGGGACGGTAGACCCGCAAAACCCGAAAGTCCTGGCGACTTCCGCTACTGCTGTCAATTTGCAAAGCCCGAAAGTCTTGGCGACCTCGGCTGCTGTCAACTTGTTTTCAACAATGCACTAACGCAAGATTGCCGACAAACTGCTGAGCCCAGCGGGGCAATCCATAAAACCTGGTTCCCACCTCTACTAATACGGCTGGGTGGGTAAAATCTGTATTCGACAGCGTTAGTCACTGCCCTCTTACTCACGGACGAAAACCGACCATGTCTTCTGTGGATCGAAAGAAGAAAACTTGGCGCAAGGACAACGAGCGTCCATCGCAGCCCATTCTGGATAGAACTCCGCCGTGCGATGTGCCCGCCGAAATGGCGGTGCTAGGGAGCATCCTGCTGCAGCCCGATGTGTGCGATGACTTGGTCATGATTCTCAAAGCGGACGACTTCTACGACGATGCCAACCGCAAGCTCTACCAGCACATGACCGACATGGTCGACCTGGGGCAGAAGATTGACATCACGCTGCTAGTCAATCGACTTAAAGCGGCCAGCGACTACGAGGCCGTGGGTGGCAGCGCCTACTTGGCCAACCTAGCCAACAGCGTCCCCCACGCGGCCCACGCGGTTTACTACGCCCAAATCGTGCGCAGCAAGGGGACCTTTCGCAAGCTGATCGAGGCCGGCACGTCGATCCTGAAAGACGCCTATGACGAATCGTTCGAAGCTCGCGAATTGCTCAGCCAAGCGGAGCAGCGCGTGTTCCAGATCCAGGATGACCGTGGTGGCCAGACCGCCGAGAGCATCGGTGATCTAGTTCACAATGCCATGGAGCGCATCGACGCGCGCATGCAAGGCACGCACTCCGACGGTGGAGTCGACACGCACTTCACCGAGTTCGACGCGATGAGCGGCGGCATGCACAATGGAGAGCTGCTGATCTTGGCTGCTCGCCCGAGCATGGGCAAGACAGCCTTTGCGCTGAATATCGCCGAGAACGTCACCTTGCTGGGGGGCGCACCGGTGCTGTTTGTCAGTTTGGAAATGTCCGGCATTGAATTGGCCGACCGCCTGCTGTGCTCCGTGGCGCGCGTCAACGGCCACCGCTTGCGCAACGGAACGATCAGCCAAGACGACCGAAAACGCTTGGTGGAAAAGGCCATGGAGGTCAGCAATGCACCGCTGTACGTGGACGATTCTCCGACACGGACGGTCAGTGAAATTGCCGCAGTTGCGCGCCGTATCCGCCAACGCGAAAAACGCTTGGGCCTAATCGTGATCGATTATTTGCAGTTGATTGAGCCCGATAACCCCAAAGATCCGCGGCAGGAGCAGGTAGCCAAGATCGCGCGGCGATTAAAGGGGCTAGCCCGTGAACAACTGGTCCCCGTGCTGTGCTTGGCCCAGCTCAATCGTCAAGCAGAAGAGGGTAAGGACCACCGGCCGCGTCTGAGCCACCTTCGCGAATCGGGCGCTATCGAACAAGACGCCGACGTGGTGATGTTCGTCCACCGCGAAGAATACTATCACCGCGGAGACGAAGCCAGCCAATACGCGGGCCAAGCCGAAATCATCATCGCCAAGCAGCGCAATGGCCCCGTCGGCGACATCGAGCTGAGCTGGCATAAAGAATTTACGCGATTCCAGGATCGAGCGCCGGAGCGACACAGCGAATTCGACAGCTATGCCGAATTCCAATCCCCAGGCGGGTTTTAGCCCCCAAGTGTTTCGTCCAGCACAGCGTGGGATAAGCTTCCAGCTTGTCAACTACCGTGGGATAAGCTTCCAGCTTGTCAGCTACCGTGGGATAAGCTTCCAGCTTGTCAACCAACGTGGGATAAGCTTCCAGCTTGTCGACCAGCGTGGGATAAGCTTCCAGCTTGTCAACTCACGTGGAGTAAGCTTCCAGCTTGCTTTTCACGAATAATTCCGAGTCGGCAAGCTGGAAGCTTACCCCACCTATCCCTGACCCTAAAACTTAACTTCGACAAAGCATGTAGCAAGCGCTACCTAGACCTGGGCGCATCGCCCCACTAGGCTTGCAGCGCTACGCTTCCAGGCCGTGTGTTTCGATGATGGTGGCAGCACCAGGCGTCAAGCGGCGCAGCTTGGCTACGATGATCGCTTTGTCAGCCGGGGTCCCCTTTTCAGCTCGAGCCAAAAGTTTGGTAACCTGCTTGCGGCGATGACGGCGGCGGCGAAGCTCGCGAGTTCTTTCTGTTCCCATAGCGCGAAAAAATCCTA
>CAKQNH010000455.1 GCA_934255105.1 uncultured Pirellulaceae bacterium | reverse complement strand
GCTCGGGAGGATAACTCGTACAGTCGCGGAGAGGTGATGGGAAAATTGCTAATCGGATTCGTTTTGGTCTGTGGCTCGACATTCGCAGGATGTTCCAAACAGCCCGAACGCACGGACTTAGAGAGTGCAAGCGCGGACTTGGAGAGTGCGAGCAGGGTGGAGGTGGACGACGCCGATGGTTTCTCTTCGGAAATCGGCGCAGGCGGCGCCGAAGCTGCAATGGACGCAGAGAGCGACAAGGCAGTTGCCTATTTCGAGGCGGGGATCGCAGCTTATCAAGCCAACGACCTGCCACTGGCCAACCAAGAGTTCCTGGCCGCCGCTAAGGAAGGCCATGCCGATTCTCAGTTCAATCTGGCTGTGATGTATGAGCATGGTATCGGGGTCGGCAAAGATGAGAAGGAGGCGGTTGAGTGGTATCGCAAATCCGCCGCGCAGGGCAATGCGGCCGCGCAGTTCAATCTAGGCGTGCTCTACGAAAATGGTCGTGGCACGCAGGTTGATTTTGCAAAAGCGAATGAGTGGTATCGCAAGGCGTCGTTGCAGGGGGATGCGCTTGCCATCGGCAATCTAGGCATGCTGTATGTGCGCGGCCAAGGGGTGAAAGAAAGCAAGATCGCGGGTGTGGCGCTGCTCATGCTGTCTGCGACCCAGGATCCTTCACCCGAGAATCATGCTAGGCAGAATATTACGGCTACTCGTGGATTGACGAGTGAGATGGTGGTCAAAGCCCAGGGACTCTCCGAGAAAATGAGCAGCGCACGGAACCTGCTGGTGCCGCTCGATCGATATTTGCTGGAGTCAGACAATAGCCTCGAAAAAACTAGCAATCCACCACAGGCTGCTGAAGAAAACCGCTAAGGGGACATCGCGGTGCTGCGCGATGGGCAACCAAGTTGAGCATTTTCAAGTAGTAAAAAATTGTGGCGCGCCTTTTGCAAAGAAGCTTTGTCGCTCCCGATGACCGACAACGAACCAGTTGAGGATCGAAGGTTGCTGCCGTGTGAGCTGGTACCTATGACAGCCAGTTTGAGCGGTATTCCTCTATTTGTCCCAAGATCATTGAAATCAGGAGTTGCGTAATGTTTGGATTCATTGGCTGGATTATTATTGGTCTCGTAGCTGGTCTGCTCGCCCGGTTAATCATCCCTGGGCGTCAAGCCATGGGATGGATCATGACGATTGTGCTGGGGCTGGTCGGGTCGTTGATAGGCGGTTTCCTTTCGACTTCCGTCTTTGGTGCAGACCGAGGCGACGGGATGTTCAATACGGCTGGGCTTATCATGTCGACCGTAGGAGCGTTGATCGCGTTGGGAATTTACTTAGCACTGGAAAAACGCGACACCAGCCGAGCTTAACCGCGAGATGGCGGTGTTAGCTTTATCGAGACCATGAAGGAGTCGCTCCTTCTGCTAAGAAAGGGGTGCGATGTTCGCTTTTTATTCAAGCCGACTAGGCTGCATTGGGTCGATCTTGCTATCCGCCGTTATCACTGCAATTTTGCTGGTTAGCATGCGATCATGTAGTCCGTAACATACGGCGATCTGCTCTGCAAATATAAATATTTAGCAGTGGCTGATTAGTGAAGGCAGGGCAATTGATCGGCGGAGCGATCAACGACAGAGAATGGCTTCCGTTTTCAGCGTGCGGCCAGTGCCGCTGGGCTGAGATTTTCGACCTTGAATCCGTCGCGGTATTCGCGGTGGATCAGCTTGGTTGCGGCGGCTGAGTTTTTGAAAGTCATGTCGTCGGTATTCCAGATCAGCTTTTCTTCGGGGAATCGATTCCCCACAACGCCTAGCAAGAGCGCTTCGGTGAGTGGGCCACCAAGATGAAACGGCATGCTGGCTTGGGTCGTACCCAGGCATGCGTCTACGAATTGATGATAGTGGTCGTTGCCGGCCACATCGGGTCGTTTGTAGTCAGCCCATTGCTTTTCAGGAAACAGTTTCGCGGAAGCCACGTGTGGCAATAGCAGCGTGCCGTTTTCACCCACGAACAATGATCCTTGTGCCGGTAGTTGTTCCTCCTCGGACAAGCCCAATTCTTTATTCGGAGGTGGGGCCATGTTTCCATCGAACCAGATCCAACTGAGAGTCGCAGTGGTATGTTTGGTCCCCGGAAATTCGTACTCGACTTTGTTCGCCTCAGGTTGACCGATACCGGTGGGTGGTCGGCAGTTCGTACGGACCCAGTTGGGGGCGGTCAGCTCGAGTGCCGTGTAAGGGGTGTCGAAAATGTGAACACCCATGTCGCCCAGCGTCCCGGTGCCGAAGTCGATCATCTTCCGCCATACCCCTGGATGATAGAATCCCGGCACGTAGTCTCGTTCGGCCGCCGATCCGAGCCACAAATTCCAGTCGAGAGTCTTTGGTGGCTGGTCGGCGGGTGGTAGTTGCGTGCCATCAAAGCCCCAATTCTTATTGGACCACGCCAGCACGCGGCTGATTTTTCCAAGGGCACCGCTTTGGATGATGGCCACCGCTTCTCGATAAGCTTGATGCGAATGGATCTGAACTCCCATTTGCGTAACCAAGTTTTTTTCGTCGGCGATTTCACGCAGGCGACGGGCTTCGAAAGCCTCGTGGGTCAGGGGCTTCTGACAGTAGACTGGTTTGCCAAGATTCATGGCCATCATCGCGGCGGGAGCGTGCGTATGATCGGGAGTCGAAACGATGACGGCATCAATTTTGTCGTCGAGATTGTTCAACATTTCTCGGTAATCCGCGAACGTTTTCGCATGTGGATATTTTGCTGCGGCTTGAGCAAGTCGATTCGAATCGACATCGCAAAGGGCTGCGACTTCGACACTTTTGTGAGAAGCGATGGAATTCAGGTCGCCGAACCCCTTGCCTCCCACGCCGATATGGACGGTGCGAAGTTTTTCATTTTTATTCGGCAGGCTGGAGCCACTCGCAAAAACGGGTCGAGCCATAACGCCCGCAACACCCGCAGAAGCCAGTGTCAGAAAAGATCGTCGATGGGAATGGAATGAATGTTTGCGGTTCATGTTTATTCCTCGATTTGCTGCTGGATTTGTAGGAGAGTTTGCGACAGGCTTTGAGTCTGGGCATGTGCTATTGTATAGGAAAAGAAAACCGCTGCAGTGGGAAGGGCGCGATGCACAGGGGGTAGCAGGTGAGGTCTGCCCACGAATGGCGCGAATGGGCGCGAATCAATATTGGGGAGAATGCGACAGTTCTCGCTGAACACCACCTCCAGTCTCGACTTTCCGCACTCGTACTCAATGAAATGGTACTCGCACTCCTCATCGAATCGCATGGGCAACGAGTACGAGTACCAGTACGAAAAAATGCAAGCAGAGGTGAGCTTGCCGCTGATTTAGATAGTCCAATGGGTGGCGATCAGCGAAAAGTGTCGAGAATGCAGGCGATTTAAAAAGGTCAGATCGCTCTCAAGAACCTTCATGTCCCGCGCGCTCTGCGTTAGCATAGGGCTGCGATTGTTACGAGCCTACGTGTGCTTGCTTCGGTCTGCCGTAACTGCGCGGTGCTCGTTACGGGCCTACGGGTGCTTGTTGCGAGCGTGTGAGTGCATGTGTGTTGCGAGTCAAACAGGTGCCGGCCCAGAGGTGCTGGAGCATGGTGTAAGCGATGATCGTTAAGCTGACAGATACGAATTCGGGGAGCGCTGCACCGGCGAAGACTAGGGCGGCGCCCGTATTGCGCATGACGACAGACAGCGACATCGAAACCTGCTCCGCTGGCTCAGCGACTGTTGAGCCCAGCGCAGCGCGTCTCCATTTGCTCAGCAGTAGGCTGGCGACAAACGACAACAGCAGCAGGCAACTCGCCGCCAAGACGGGCCACATGAGCAGCCCAGGTTGCTCGGCTAGGGCGGGCAGACACGGGGCACCGTTGAGGTAGTTCAGCAGGATCAGAATGCCAAAGCTGACGCGGCGAGACCAGGGTACGATGTGTTTGAGTACGGATTCGGGCAGTTGCGATGTGGTGACGACTCCTAGCAGCACTGGTGTCAAAACCCAGGCGAGGAAAAACGAGCTCATGCCGTTGCTCCAGGGCGTGTGCATCAAGGCATGTTCGGCGGTTCTTAGGCTGATGGCACCCGCACCGATGGCCAGGGGGGGCAGCAGTGGAGAAAACGCCGTGCCGACGACCAGCAGCGCGATGCTGAGTGTGACGCTGCCGCCCATCATCGTCGCCCAGCCGACGGATGAATTGGCGACTGGCATGGCAGCCACGATAACGATTCCCAGGGCGACTTGCGGCGGGCAACCCGCCGCGCCCCACAGGCAGGCCACTGCCGTCGCGGCTGAGATTAGTGGGATTAGCCAAGCAGCCAGCGCAGACACGACCAATCGCTGGCGATTGGCTAGAATGGTCCCCACCGCCCCGCGGGTACTGCACAGACCGGCGCTGAACAGCAGTCCGGCCAGCAGCACCTCGGGAGGGTTGACGGACAGCCCCAGTAGGTCCCACTGGCGCACGTCTAGCCCTGGGCCTGGAATCCAAGTCGCCGCCGCATAAGCGACAAGCAACAGCACAAGTGTCTGGAGTTTTTGCATTGGCGGAAGTTGGATATCGATCGCGTTGGGCGGGCTGGCGATCTTGTTATAGCTGCGACTGAGCCCTAGGCTAGGGGCTGGGCAGAGTTGACACGCGGTACAATACTACACACTAGTTTGTTAACAAATATTTAATCAGCAAACCACGCAGAACGCAGCATTGGTTTTCAGCCGTCGGTACGATTGCGGGCAAGTTTTACAATTTGCCTTATCGGACACGCGGCGATAGGATGCCAACGGCAGAATTCTGTGAGGGCATAGTTTTCAATGCGAAATCCTGACATCGACCAACTCATCCAACGGCTGCAAGCGGCGCGTGATTCGGGCG
>CAKQNH010000454.1 GCA_934255105.1 uncultured Pirellulaceae bacterium | reverse complement strand
ATACCACGACCGACCGGGCGCTGACTTGATAAGTTGCAGCATCGACTGTTTCGCTGGGCTCGCCGTCGATGATGTCGTGCGGAGAGGGACGCGCGGTGTCGATGGCTACTTTCCACGTACCGATCATCCCCTCTTGAATGCCAAACTCCATACTTGTCGAGGCCG
Organism: uncultured Pirellulaceae bacterium; assembly: GCA_934255105.1. Taxonomy (GTDB): domain Bacteria; phylum Planctomycetota; class Planctomycetia; order Pirellulales; family Pirellulaceae; genus Aureliella. The sequence goes on along the minus strand of CAKQNH010000454.1, from coordinate 4,723 downwards.
CGTTGATCATCACATAGATATCCGTATCGTTTTGCGATGCGCCGTGTAGACAGTAGGCAAGCTGGCGCGATTCGGCTGACATGTCCACTAGGTGCCCCGTGCCATACCAGCGCACATCGTCGCGCCAGAATCGCGAGCGACTGATCGACGGATGGAATTTTCGGAATGCGATCATTTGTTTGACGAAGCGGTGGATGTCAGGGTGTGTGCGACTGCGGTCCCAATCCAACCAGCTCGTTTCGTTGTCTTGATTGTATGGATTGTTGTTGCCTCCCTGTGTCTGCAGAAATTCGTCCCCCATGCGGAGCATCGGTGTGCCATTGGAGAGCATCAGCAGCGCCACAAAGTTCTTCACCTGTTGTTTGCGCAGTTCGACCACGTGAGGTGGTACGCCTTCGTCACCCTCCCAACCGCTGTTCCAGCGGTATTCATGCGAGCCGTCCCGGTTCTCTTCACCATTGGCCCAATTGCGTTTGTGGTTGTAGGACACTAAGTCATATAGCGTCGATCCGTCGTGCGAGGTGATGTAGTTGATGCTCAGCGATGGTTGCAAGGCGTTGGGCAGATCATCGGGGAACAGATCGCTGCTGCCGTACAGTCGGGTCATCAGCTCGGTTACTTGTCCAGCGTCACCCCGCACAAAGCGCTGCAGGGTATCGCGATAATGGGCGTTCCACTGCATCCACAACTGACCGGGAAACTTTTGACCAAGCTGGAACGCGCCTCCCGCGTCCCACGGTTCGGCGATCAGTCGGTTGTTGCTCAACTGTGCATTGGTGCCGATTTCACCGACGATCGGTGGGTCATCGAGGTTGATCGAGCCATCGCTGTCGCGGGTGAACACGGAGGCTAGGTCGAACCGAAAGCCATCGATGTGCATGTACTCGTCCCAGAACCGGAGGCTATCGACGATCATGCGCCGCACCGCTTGGTGGGCCGTGTGCAGCGTATTGCCGGTTCCACTGTGGTTGGCATAAGGGGCCTGCGGATCGCCCGTCATCATGTAGGATGTGTTGCTGTCGATGCCTCTCCAGCTATACGTGGGACCGCGATGGTCTCCTTCGCAGGTGTGGTTGTAGACGACGTCCAAGATGACTTCGATATCGGCCGCATGGAGCGACTTGACCATCGTGCGGAACTCGTCGTGCTGTGCGCAAGCTGCCGGATCGGTTGCATACGCATGATGAGGCGCGAAGAAATTGAGCGGCATGTATCCCCAGTAGTTCCCTTCATCGGGATCGAACTGAAAAACCGGCATCAGCTCAACCGCCGTGATGCCCAGATCGACCAAGTGTGGGATCTTGTCGACAATGCCCAGGAACGTGCCGCGACGAGGTTCTGGTACGCCGGAATTCGGGTGCATGGTCATGCCGCGGACGTGGAGTTCGTAAATGACCAGGTCGTGGCCGTGGCGTGGCGCACGGTCCTGGTCCCAGTCGAACGGACAGACCTGCGTCGGCAGCATTCCCAGCGGAGCTTGACCGGCATTGGAACCGGGGCGACGAGCGGCTTCGCGCGAGAACTGTGGAGGAAAGAATACGCCGAGTGCCATGGGATCGAGCAATATCTTTTCAAAGTCGAAGTCGTGGAAATTGTGACCGCCCTGCGGGGCTGGACCATCCACGCGGTAGGCATAGTAAGCCAATTGCTCCGGATGATCCCACGGCATGCGACAATGCCAGATCGGCCCCGATTTGTTTCGGCGATAGTCTAACGTCACCTCGACCCGCGGTTGAACTACGTCGTCGTGCGAATACAACAGCAGATGCACCACCGTCGCATGTCGTGAATACAGAGCGAAATTGAACGCAGATTGCTCTTCGATCCAACTCGCCCCGATTGGAAATGGCGAACCCTCGGCTCGCTCCCATGCGTTCATAATGAATGTCCTGACTGGAAATGATGGCAATACCGCAGTAGCAGGATTTCAGAGCTGAGGCGGTGTTCTCTCATTCTACTCGCAAAGCGGAGCGAGGCGGCGAATTGTCAGTCGCTGAGAACGGTCGAGTCTATTCATTTTCCTACCTCCATTTTCCTACCAGAAAACGAGTCCAGTTGGGGCCCCGTCCGGCACGACCGATCCTTGGTAGGAAGATGGAGATAGGAAGATTATCTCTGTAACGCTCTGTCCAATGAGCAGAACTGGGACGCACTCCCAAAGTCGAGCCAGATGGCGAATAACCGATTTCAGACTACTGGAGGCTATCTCCCATGTTTGCATGCAGCAGAAAGCAACTACGCAAAATGCACGGTCACCGATGTGTCGCCCTCCGGGCTTTCTGGTCCTTGGACATTGGTCCGGTGGCTGACGCCACCGGCAGAGATATGCCGCCCTCTGGGCTAATAAGCTGCCCTCTGGGCTAATATGCCGCCCTCTGGGCTAATAATGCCGCCCTCTGGGCTAATAAGCCGCCCTCTGGGCTAATAAGCCGCCCTCTGGGCTAATAATGCCGCCCTCTGGGCGGTCGACTCGGCCGTAACAGCGCGGTGTTCGTTAAGAGCCTACGAAGTGCGTGCCGTAACAGCGCGGTGTTCGTTAAGAGCCTACGAAGTGCGTGCCGTAACAGCGCGGTGTTCGTTACGAGGTTATGAAGTGCGTGCCGTAACAGCGCGGTGTTCGTTACGAGCCTACGTGAGCAATTGGGCGACGGGGGGATGCTGGAAGTTGAGGTTGGTGGAGACGGCTTGAACGTCGTCGTGGTCCTCGAGGGCTTCCAGCAGCTTGAGGACGGTTTGGGCTGAGTCCGCATCGATGTCGACAGTGGTTTGAGGGATGCGGACGACCTCGTTGACTTCCAGTTCCATGCCGGCTTGCTCGAACGCGGCGGCTACTTGAGACAGGCATTCGGGCGCGGTGGTGATCTGCATGCGGTCGCCGTGCCGCTCGACATCCAGGGCGTCGTTCTCCATGGCCAATTCGATGATTTGCTCTTCGCTTTTACCCTCTAGTGAAAGGGCGATGATTCCCTTGCGTTCGAAGATATAGGCCACGCAACCCGTTCCCCCGAGAGAGCCACCGTGGACGTCGAAGATCTTGCGAATTTCAGGCGCCGTGCGATTGCGGTTGTCGGTCATGATGTCGCACATGATAGCTACGCCGCTGGGGCCATAGCCTTCGTAGAGCGTCTCTTCGACGTTGCCGCCATCGATTTCACCGATGCCCTTCTTGATGGCCCGCTCGATGTTATCCTTGGGCAGGCTGAGCGATTTAGCTTCGAGGATAGCGGTTCGCAAGCGAACGTTGGCGTCGGGGTCACCGCCGCCGAGTTTAGCGGCGACGATAATGGCTTTGGACAGCTTCGACCACAGCTTGCTGCGTTTGCTGTCGACGAGCGCTTTTTTGTGTTTGATTCCCGCCCAGTGCGAATGGCCTGCCATGATTGCGCTACTAAAAAGTGGTTGGTCTTAGCTTTGCGTGGTTTGTGGTTGGTTGATGTGTGGTTAATGCGTGGTTAATGCGTGGTTAATGCGTGCCAGTGCTCGACGACGCGGAGCGTCGAGCCACAGTGGTATGCTCAGCGTGGTTTGCGTTTGGTTGTGGTTTTGGTGGCTGGCTTCTTGGGTGGCGCCTTCTTAGAGGCGTTGGTGGATTTGTCCGTTGTGGCTGATTTACTGCTACTCTTGCCGGGTGACTTGCTGACGGTTTTCTTAGCGGGCGCCTTCTTAGTTGCGGAGTCGGTGGCCGGCTTCTTGGTCAGTGGCTTGGAGGCAGCAGTCGATTCAGTGGATTTGCCGCTGCTGGCGGACTTCTTGGTGGGTGCCGCCGCCTTGTCGCCAGCAGAGGCTGCCTTGGCGGCTGGCTTCTTGGCCGGAGCGGCCTTGGCTGGAGCAGGCTTCTTGGGTTCGACAGCACCAGCCTCCTTCATGATGGCTTTGATTTGTTTGTCTTCGGGTGCGGCCGCATAGTCGGCTGCCAATTGATGTAGGCAGGAGGCGAAGGCGGCACCTTTGGTCTTGGGGACGGTGCGGTCCAGTCCAGGGGCTTGCCCCTTTTCGGCTTCGGCGGGACTGACAATCTCTGTCGCCAAAAGTACTTGCATGATCGAGTCGCTGATGGGGATGGCATGCCCGCCGAGCGCATTTTGAGTCACGTAGCCCAAGACGAACTTGGTCATCCCCGCTAGCTTTTCTAGCTCGGCGATCGCCTTGCCTTGGTTGAGCTTGACCATGTCGTCGATGTCAAAGCTGTAGCGCGTCTCGAACAAGGATTGCAGATTTTTCTTGATCCGCAGGGCGGCCGCTGCAGGGGCTGGTAGATTGTGCAGCGTCTCGCACAGTTCGCTGACGGTGGTGACGCGGACTTCATTCCAGTCGAAAAAGGATTCTTGCAGTCGATGGAAGGCTTCGTCTGCTACATCGTAGGGAACGTCTTCTAGGCAGCAGGCGTAGAGCAATTGTTCGAGCACCGACCGATCCTCGGCCGCTGGCACCGGCGTGTAGTGTTTGGTGACGACCTTTTGCAGTAGCTGAATGCGGTCGCCGCGATTCTTGGTGCTCATGATGGCTCTATGAAGAAGTTGGGTAGTAGACGATGAAAGTGAATGCCGGGGGGTGGATAGAATCAACGCTCAGCAGGGTTACTATCGGACTCGACGTTACTATCGGACTCGACGTTACTATCGGGCTCGACGTTGCCATCGGCAGGAATGTCACCTGCCGCATGCTCGCTGCCGGCGGTTGGGTCGGAGTCGTCCGCTTCGGCAGCTTGCCGCTGGGCTAGCTC
>CAKQNH010000453.1 GCA_934255105.1 uncultured Pirellulaceae bacterium | reverse complement strand
GTAACATTCCGCAGCGTGGGGCAGAAGGCATCGTTGGTCGAGGCCTTCAAGGACTTGTATTTCGAACCCACTTTCGATCCGCTGCGAGCGACGCCACCTGGAAAGGGCATGATCACATTGGGGATTTGGCGCATGGCACCCATGGCCGCTTCGCAGGCTTTGAGCGCACCATCGAGCGATTCGCTGAGCACCAAAAAGTTACCACCGCCGATTGCCGCAACTCGCGAAGTGGACTCTTCGGCCACAAACTCGCCATCCATCACCGGGATTCGCCAGTAGCGTTTGCCCGCGATGACTTTTGAAATTTGAAAGCCGTCGCCAAAATATCGCAGGTGGCTACCCAAGGCAACTTTTTTATCGCTTTCCATTCCCGCAAAGACGCTGGTCGAGGGACAGGTCAACACGCATTGCCCCACTCGCCGCACGATCTGTTTCTCAAGCTCTTTGCCGGACACACTGAACACAAGCACGGAGATCCCAGGTCGTCCGTCGGGAGTTTTTTCAGGGGCTATCTCGCGCTCCACCCCGGCCTCGCAACCACAAGCAATCACGCTGGTCGCAAAGCCAGTCATCGATTCGGCTGCGCGCAGAGCCCAGAAGCGATCAGCGGCGGTGATGATCAACCGCGTAGCGGTCATCGGAAACGCTTCGGCAAAAGTATCCTCGATGTCGACTCCATTGATTTGCATCAGCCGTCCCTCCCGGGCATCTGCCGATCGACCCTCGTTGCATTGCCACGCATCGCCTGCTGCAATTCCTGCTCGCTGATCTCAAGACTATTCCATGGCATGTGCAAGCGCTGCTCGACGCTACCTGCCAGACTCTCCATCAATTGATAATCGTACTGTGGATCGGCAAACAGGGTTTGGCATTCGACAGCGTGTGGCAATATTAAACCATCGCGAACAACTTCCACCCCGTGCTTCATGACCAGCGAAGGACGCTCAAATGTTGCTTCCCACGAGTCGCGTTGGGGGTAGACAGCCAAGTCCGCTATGGCCCCTGGCGCCAACGTCCCACGGTCGCGCAGTCCCAGAATGCGCGCCGGCGCGGCGCGAGTGATAATTGCAACTTCATCCAGCGTGTACTCGCGAGTCAATTCGCGCAGCAGCGAGTTGGCGGCAGCCTGAGGATGGATACTCTCCAGCATCGATTGTCGAAAGCTGCGGTCCATCAACAATCGCAACAGATGTGGATAGCTGGTGAATGGTCCACCGTTGGGATGATCGGTCGTCAGGAATACTCGCCATGGATCTTCGATCAACAACATCAGCTCCAAACCAATCGCCCACTGCAGGCTGTGGACATACTGCTTGTCTTCGTAACGCATGGGGACCAAGCCGCAACCCGCTTGGCACTCCACATCGCTCACGACCCAGCGACCGGGCTGAGCGTGGCGGCGATTGCGATATTGGGCCGCGGTATCGGCCGAGATGGTGACGGTTTGTCCAAACACGATTTGCCCAACATCTAACGACACATTCGAATGTTGGTTAACATATCGGGCCAGCAGTTCAGCTCCGCTGCCCATGCCGAAGGGACCGTCGGACGTGTAAGCGTTGAACTGGGCATGTGTCAGATGGATGCGATGTCCCCCTGCGGCATCCAGCGTCGACAGGGCAGCTTGCACATTGCCCGGCATCCCTAGGTTGCTGGCATGTACGTGCAGTGGATGGGGCAGTCCAATCCGCTCGACCGATGCCGCCAAACTAGCGATCACCTGTCGTGGTGTGACACCCCACAGGGCGTGTGGTTCGTCGACTGCCAGCGTGCGCTGGCCATACTTGAACGCACTGATACCACCGGCGTTGACGACCTTAACGGCCAGCGCTCGCGACGCGGCGACGGACCAGCCCACGATGGCGTCGATCACCGCCTCGTCGGCTTTTTCCGCGAGAGCCTGCAACAGCCAATCTTCATTGCCCAGTACGACGTACGCGCCGGTGTCCAGACCTGGCGTGTCAGCCAGTTCCAGATGCGTATGCCGCGCGCCGGAGAGCATCATGGCTGGTTCGAAACAAGCTGTGTAGCCCATCTGATTGTAGAGCTGGCCCGTCTGCACGGTGGGCCACACCGGTCCTCCGCGATCAGCGGTTGCCTGAGCCGAGTTCGCCCGCGAAGAGTTTGCCTCGTCGCCGACCGATGCTGCAGCGGCTGAAGCACCGTGGACACTACCCGTCGGCATCAGCAACCGAGCCAAGTTGACTTTGCCACCGCCGATATGCGTATGGATATCGATTCCGCCAGCCATGACCCAGCTACCCTGCGCGTCGATGAAGTTGTCGATAGGGCGATCCGCGACAACTGCTTGGGGCTCGGCCGCGGCGAACCGGCCGTCTTCGATCAACAGGCTGACGAGCTGGCCATTCTGTTCGTGTAGCGGATCGACAATGCGGGCATTGCGCAGTTCAGTTCGCATCGGCTTTCCTTTTCGATTGGACTCGCCGCATGACTTGCTCCAGCAACTCGCCTGCGGTCGGCTGCTGCAAGGATGTAAGCAATGACATGGACGCCGGCCTGGGTGACGGCCGCGATACCGCATCGTTGGCTCGGCAAAACAACATCGTGCCGCGATCGCCGCGCATCACATGGCCATCGCTGTCGACCCCTACGCTGGCCACGCGCGTTATCTGCTCGTCAACGACATGGTCGGGCAATAGGCTCAGCTCTGGGACGATAAAATGGCTAGCCTGCAGGCTCGGCAGTGGGTAGACGCTCGGCAAACTGCGCACGGCCACGATTGAATCAAACTCGCGGGGCCAGTCCTCTAACGACAGCTCGTCCAGGTCATACGGCTGGTGCCAGTGCTGGCCATCAAACTGGGCAGTGCCACTGCAGCCGGTCAACCACAACAGCGTCTCGGCGGCCGTGACGCGTCCAACTTGAGCATCCAAGGCAATCAAACCGCAGCGAGCGGTTTGCGACAGCAGCCGGCTGATGCCCAGCAGACGATTGATGCACAGTTCGTCAATAGCGTCGCGAAACTCGTCAACGTCCCATAACCAAACAATATTCTTCGCGGCGCGCAGTTTGTCGAGCAATGCACCGGTCGTTTCGGGCATCCGCTCGTTGCCGTTTTCTGCGCCGGATTGTGCGTAGGATCCTGTGCTCGGATTCTGGTTCTGCAGACCGAGCATGATGTGGGTCAATTGTTCGTACCACTGAGCTCGCGGCCAGACGGCTGTCCAATTCGGCGATGGTTCGTCGCAAGTCTGTGATGTCGCAGACTGTGATGTCGCAGACTGTGGTGTCGCAGACTGAAGCGGTAAAGTGTTTATTGTCGATGCATGCGAGTCGATGTGGCACCACTGTGCGCGACCGCTGGCCAGAGCGGGATAAAAGAAGCGCTGCGCCAGCAGCGGTGCTTCCGTGCGCAGGCCGCCACCTAGGCTGATGATTAAGTCGGCGTGACTGGCGACCTCCGCCAACGAGCTCCCCAGCCAGCCTTGGCTGGTCAGTACGCGATGGCTGGCGATAGCCCCCGTACTTTGCGCGACGTGAATGGTTGCTCGCGCAGTCGCAGCCAACGCGACTGCGCAACGCAGCGTGTGTACATCGGCGGCATCGATCCAAATCAACGAGCGACCCGGCGGGTAAAAGTGAGCGGCGATCGTTTCGACCTCGGCCGCCAACTGGGCCGGGTTAAACGACTGGGATGCGACACTTAGCTGCGCTGGAGCTAGCGGCCCGTGTGAGTCAGCCTGAGCGGCCCGTTGAGATGCTTGTTGCGCGGTGTGCGCAGAGAGCTGAGCGGTATGAGCAGAGAGCTGCTGCAGCCACTGGTTGCGCCGTGGGCAAGCGTCGGTCGCTGCGCGGTCGAGGCTACACAGTAGTCCGCACAAGCAACAGTGAATCATGAGCAGACTCGTGTGGTAAATTATTTCAATTGCATTGCGAGCCGAACGCGCTAGCGTCGGGTATCGAAGCGCGCCGCTCGGATCAGCGAACCTCTGTCCAACACACCAACGCTCCGGCACATGTTTGAATTCGTTCAGCCAAACTCTACATAAACATGTTGGTAAACATCATTCGTGTTTAGTTTACACCTTCGAAACCCGCGGCTAGCGCCGTCGGCTCACAATGCCGCTAAAACCCGTGCGCTTCGCCGAATCGATCGCGCTCGCATTGCGTTAGGTGATACATGTCGTGCAGGAGTTGCATATCGCATGGACGCTGAGTGACTTTGCGTCGCGCGAACATCCGCTGCTGGGTGGCGATCATCACCTCGGGAGGCAACGTGGTCATCTGTCCGAACAACCTAGCATAATTTACGAAACTTGGCACGTTGCTGGTTACGAAACCGTACATCATGCTGCAAACTCCCACTACTTTCCCAGTGAAAATTCCGGTATTGATCGCGGTCTTGCTATAGTCTCCCATCACGCAGCCCAAGAACTGCATGCCGGTCACCGACTTGCCCGCCGCGTACTCCATGTTGACCGCGCCGTAAGTATTCTTCAGATCGGAGTTGCACGTGCCTGCTCCCAAATTGATCCAACTACCAAGATAGCTGTGGCCCAAAAAGCCGTGATGCTGTTTGTTCGAGAAGGCTTCGACCACGGCGGCTTCCACTTCGCCGCCAATCTTGGTTGTATGCCCCAAGGAGACCGCATCCTTGATCGCGGCATGTTCCAAAATGCGAGCATTGGGGCCAATGTAGATCGGCCCGCGCAGCAGCGTGTAGGGACCGACCGATGCGTGTTGGTCGATGATGATTGGCCCGGCAGCGGTCTCGGTCAGTACATACTGCCCCAGCTTGGCCCCCTCGGCCACAAACACGCCATCCTGCAGTTGGCGGTAATTGCCACCCGCCAGCCGGTGTTCCAAATTATCGCCGAAGGTTTGCATGTTGGCGGCGATGACCTCGTGCGGATACGACATCAACTGCAGTTG
>CAKQNH010000452.1 GCA_934255105.1 uncultured Pirellulaceae bacterium | reverse complement strand
AAGCCACGCTGGCGCTGCAATCAAAATTGGCTGGACTCTCCGGCCAATCAGCGCGTCGCTTGCACAGGCGCTGGCTGCCTAACTTGGCCGCTGCCGCTTTCTTGATCGCCTGCTTTGGGACTGGAGCCATGTTGGCCTTTTCTACACCACTGCGCTTACATGGAAGCCAAGAGGAATTCTACTGGGATGTAGCCAAGCAAGCCAACGCCGAAGCGCAGTACCGCTGGGCGCTGCTCACTAATGATGGTAGCCAGTTGACCAAATGGGAAGCCGTGGGTCATTTTTTCCCCAAGCAAGACAAGCCGATCAATCGCATGTATGTCGGCCTAGCCAGCCTACAATTGGCCCGCGCCCACTTTGATCGCAAGGATCCAGAGAGTGCCGTGCAAGTCCTGCAGGCTACGCTGGACGACCGTCAGATGGGTCAAATCGTCCGCGCGTTAGCTTATTTGTTGCGAGCGCAGATCGCCGAGGCAGACGGCCAAGTGAAGGAGCGCGACAACGCCATGCAGCACGCCTTGGCGATCGCTGCTGCAGAACAAGCCATCGGCAGTGAAGACCTCCCGCGCCTAGACGAAAACGTGCGTCTGATGGATCGCAGCATCCAAGACATCTGGTTCGGCAGGAAGAACTGAAGCAGATCGGGGCAGTTGACGTCGCCTGATGAAGTCGCCTGAGCTTGGCAGTGTTCGATAGTAGCGGAAGTCGCCAAGACTTTCGGCCATGCGGGCAGGAGAAACTCTTGGCGAGTTCCGCTACGCACAAAACCACTGCTTCCTCGGTCCGACTTACTCGCCTCGCGGGTACGATCCCAACACTTCTAGGCGGCGCGTCTGCTGGCCAAGCTCACTCAGCGCATCGGCCACACCGGCTTCGTTCTGATGCCCTTCGAGCTCGACGAAAAACAAGTATTCTTTGGGACAATTGGGCAAGGGGAACGATTCGATCCACGTCAGGTTTACCGCTGCCCGCTGGAAGGCGATCATGGCTGCGGCCAAGGCACCGGGCTGATGGTTTAATTGGAACATCAGCGATGTTTTGTCGCGCCCTGTGGGGACGCTATCGCGATTGCCAATCACAGCGAAACGCGTGATGTTGTGCGAATTGTCCTCGATGTTCTCATCGATGACTTGCAAGCCATGATGAATGCCCGCTTCACGGCTGGCGATGGCAGCAGCGCCGGGAGTTTCAGCGGCCAAGGCGGCGGCGGCAGCCGTGCTGGCTACCTCCACCAGCTTTGCGTCGGGAACATGCTGGGCCAACCAATTGCGACACTGCGACAGAGCTTGGGGTTTGCTCTGCACCAACTTTACTTCTGCGCGGGTGCAAAGTCCAAGCAGACAATGGTGGACCGGCAATAGGACTTCACCACATATCTGCACCGGGGTGCGCGCGAACATACCCAGCGTGTCGACGATGCGTCCATCGGTACTGTTCTCAATGGGGACTACACCAAACTTTGCCTGGCCACGCACCAATTCCTCAAACGCCGCAGCAATGGTGGTGACGGGTACAAGGTCCGCTCCCAATCCGAAATATTTCACAGCAGCCAAATAGCTGTAGCTATAAATGGGGCCCAAAAAGACTACCGGCGTTCGCTCGCCGGCACCGCGTCTGCACAGACTGTCCACATACCGCAGCAGATACTCGAGTTCCGCGACGGGCAAGCCGATCTCGTCGGCTAGACTTTCGCTAATCGTCAACAGTGCAGAGGGGCGATCCGCCGAGCTAGCACTCCCCTGAGCGTGGCGTAAAAACTGCAGACGACGACTGATCAGATCGAGCAATTGACGATCGATGGCAGCGAGCGACTTAGGGTCCGACATGTGAAACCTGTAAACGCGAGTAGCAGTGGGAAGTTAGAAGATTTGATTCGTCACGCCCGCAACCGTTGGAGTCCAGGCTTTAGCCGCCTCAGCCTTTAGGATCGCCTAAAGCCCACGCTCTAGCTAGTGCGACGACCAATTCTAACTCGCAAAACTTAGCACATGCCAAGCAAGCGGGCATGGGGTCGATGCTTTTTGTGATGTGGGAGTGTAAACGGGCAGGAGTGCCCGTTCTACGATAGGGTAAACGGGCAGGAGTGCCCGTTCTACGGTTGGCTAGCGACGTATGCCAGGGACCACGAGGTAAACGGCCAGTTCGTCATATATGGAATTGCCATCCCTCAGCGCATGAAACAACTCTGCCATTATGGCAAAGCATGGCCTGCCTGATAGGCCTAGCCGCCTATCGATGCGCCCAGAAATACAGCAAATGTGCAATTGAACTGCCCAGCATGGGCAACTTTTGACGGTCGCGCTATGCGCAGTGTTGCTCCCACAACACAGTACCAACCAAACCAAAAGCTCACATCAAAGCCGGGCGGCTTGGGCTGCGAATCCATCGCGACGCAGCGATTTAATGCCGTCTTTCGCTCTTTGAAAGCAGTGCAGCACCTACTCAATGCACGTTATTTCCCTGGGGCGAAGTGCGACTCTGCACAATCCTCGCCCTCGGAGCTGAGCGAGACTCGGCTCAGGCTTTCCAAACGGTCGAGACTCTTGGCGAGTTCGGCGACCTGAGCCATAACAAGTCGTTTTGGCACACGGCTTGCTATCAATATAAACCAACCACCCCATGGTAAATTTGACTCGGAATAATAGTAAATCGAAGGAGAAACCCAAATGGCTCAAGGCGAAAAAATTATCGGCATCGACCTCGGTACCACCAACTCGGTGGTCGCCATCATGGAAGGCTCCGAAGTCAAAGTCATCCCTAATGCGGAAGGCAATCGACTGACCCCTAGCGTAGTCGCATTCACGGACAAGGGTGAAGTGATTGTAGGCGAGCCGGCGCGCCGTCAAGCGGTCACCAATCCGCGCCGCACCGTCTCCTCGGCCAAACGCTTCATGGGCCGCCGCCACGGCGAGGTTCATTCGGAAGAGACCTTGGTTCCTTACGAAATCGTTGGCGCCGATAGCGAATACGTCAAGATCGGCATCGGCGACAAACAATTTACGCCTCAAGAAATCTCGGCCAAGGTCTTGCGCAAGCTAAAGGAAGCGGCCGAGTCGTATTTGGGACACCGAGTTAGCAAGGCGGTCATTACCGTCCCGGCCTACTTTAACGATGCACAGCGGCAAGCCACCAAGGATGCTGGGCAGATCGCGGGCTTGGAGGTTGCACGGATCATCAACGAGCCGACCGCTGCCGCCTTGGCCTACGGACTGGACAAAGAACGCGACCATAAAATCGCTGTGTTTGACTTGGGGGGTGGTACGTTTGACGTGTCGATCATGGAGGTCGCCTCCACGGGAGAAGGGGACCAGCAAAGCAAAGTTTTCGAAGTCATTGCAACCAGCGGTGATACGCACTTGGGTGGCGACGACTTCGACGAAGCGTTGGTCAATTACGTGGCGGACCAATTCAAACGCGATCACGGCATCGATCTGCGCAGCGACCCAATGTCGCTGCAGCGATTGCAAGAAGCCTGCGAGAAGGCCAAGAAAGAGCTCAGCTCGGTCCCGGAAACCGATCTGAACCTGCCGTTTATCACCGCCGATGCCAGCGGCCCTAAACACTTGCAGATGAAGATCACGCGGGCCAAATTTGAAGAGCTCATCGACTCGCTGCTCGAACGCTGCAAGAAGCCGTTGCTGCAAGCCTTGGAAGACGCCAAACTCAAACCGTCCGATATCGACGAAGTGGTCTTGGTCGGTGGTTCGACGCGCGTCCCCAAAGTGCGTGAGATCGTCAAGAAGATCTTTGGCAAGGACCCGCACCAAGGGGTCAACCCGGATGAAGTGGTCGCCGTCGGCGCGGCCATCCAAGGGAGCGTACTGGCCGGTGATCGCAAAGACGTTCTGTTACTCGACGTAACGCCACTGACGCTGGGTATCGAAACCGAAGGGGGAGTGCTAACGGCGCTCATCGAACGCAATACGACCATTCCTGCGGAGCGGAAGAATACGTTCTCGACTGCGGCTGATAACCAGACAGCAGTGACTGTCCGCGTCTTCCAGGGCGAACGCAAGATGGCCGCGCACAACCGGCTACTAGGCGAGTTCAATTTGGAAGGCATTCCGGCGGCGCCGCGCGGTGTACCACAGATCGAGGTCAAATTCGACATTGATCAAAATGGCATCCTCAATGTTAGCGCTCGCGAAGTCGGTTCGGGCAAGGAGGCTTCGGTCAAAATTCAACAGTCCTCGGGATTGTCCAAGGCCGAAATCGAAAAGATGCAGAAGGACGCTGAGATTCACGCTGAAGAGGATCGACGCCAATTCGAACTGGCCGAAGCGCGCAATAAGGCTCAGCATCTGACTTACGAACTGGAGAAGCAGATGAAGGAGCACGAAGATAAGCTGAGCGACTCCGACCGCGAACCGCTCAACACGGCGATCCAGAAAGTTCGCAAGGCGGCTGAGGCTGGCGAGACGGAGTCGATCAAGTCCGCCACCAACGAGCTCGAACAAGCCGCACAGGCATTCAGCAAAGTGCTGTATGAGAAGGCCGGAAGTGGTGCCGCAGGCGCGAGCGGTGCCGATGCCGGGGGAACCACCGGGGGTGGCGAAGACGAAGATGCTATCGACGCCGAGTTCGAAGTCAAGAAGGACTAGCCCAGGCGAATGCTCCAGCCAGAGGATCTTTAGCTGAAACTACACAGGCTCGGAGGAATGAAACAGGCAATCGCTGCCTGTGGCATTCGGCCGAGCCTGTTTTTTTGGAAAGTTCACTCGCCTCGCGCGCTGCAGCGATGCGTGTTCCGCGAAGTTTGCACGGTCGTGTTTGCATAAGGAGAGGTACGATGACATTTCGATTTGAAAAACTCACAGTGAAAGCTCAAGAAGCGGTGTCTGGAGCGCAAAGCCGTGCGGCCGGGCTGGGCAATCCAGATCTGGATACACTGCATG
>CAKQNH010000451.1 GCA_934255105.1 uncultured Pirellulaceae bacterium | reverse complement strand
CGATGCAATTGAACACGTGCTCGAACCGGAATTGGTGGACGAGCTCGAACAACTGCTAGATCAACAACCGCTAACCATCTCGATACCCTCCAATCCGCACGCGGCTATGAACGAACCGTCTGCGAACATCAATCCGCTGACAGATGGAGCGGATTCATGAATTGGAGTTGGGAGTTGGATGGGTGGATTGTACTGGCGGGCATATTGTGCGCAGTCGCATCCGCGCTTGTGGGAAATTTTCTGGTACTACGTCGATTGAGCATGTTGGGCGATGCGGTCTCGCATGCGATCTTGCCCGGCTTGGCGGTAGCGTTTTTTATCAGCAATAGCCGCAGCAGCTTGCCAATGTTCCTTGGCGCGGTGATCGTAGGTGTGCTAACTGCCCTGTTTACCGAATGGATTCGAGGGATCGGCCAAGTCGACGAGGGTGCGTCGATGGGTGTGGTCTTTACTTCGCTGTTCGCTATCGGCCTGATCATGATTGTCCAAGCGGCGGATCGGGTCGACTTGGATGCGGGATGTGTGCTCTACGGCGCAATAGAACTTACTCCGTGGGACAGAATCATTGTTTTGGGGTATGCCATTCCGCGCGCAGTCGTTCTGCTGTCTGGAGTCACACTCATGAACTTGTTGTTTGTCGTCGTTTTTTTCAAAGAGCTGAAACTCAGTTCGTTCGATGCGGCGCTGGCAACCTCGATGGGGTTCTCCTCGGGAGTGATGCACTACGCGTTGATGGTGCTGGTCGCAGTGACAGCGGTCGCCAGTTTCGAGAGTGTCGGCAACATCCTAGTAGTCGCCATGCTCATCGTGCCACCTGCGACGGCCTATTTGTTGACCGATCGATTGGGGCTAATGATCGTTTTCTCCACTATCATCGCGGCGGCCGGGGCGAGTAGCGGGCACGTGGCGGCGGTGATGGTCCCTAAATGGTTTGGCTATCAGAGCACGACCACGGCGGGCATGATGGCCGTGATGGTCGGCGCATTATTTTTAATCGCTCTATTGCTTGCGCCACGCCAGGGAGTTTTGGTCAAGTGGTGGCGCAATCGCGCGTTATCGCTGCGGATTCTGTGCGATGATGTCATCGCGCTGCTGTATCGCCAGCAAGAGCGAACCAAGACGGGCGCGGCGGGCGCGGCGCGAGTGAGCGTTAGCAAACAAGAACTGGCACAAGAACTATTTGCCTCGCCCAGTCAAATTCGCACGGCGCTTTCCAGGTTGAGTCATTGGGGTGAATTGCAACAAGACGCCAATCGCTATCACCTGACCGACTTGGGAGCCCAGCATGCGCGGAAACTGATTCGTTCCCATCGCTTGTGGGAGCAGTACTTGGTGTCGGAGGCGAGCTACGACACGAGCAAAATTCACGAGACAGCGGAGATACTCGAGCACTTCACCGACCGCAGCTTGCGCGACCAGTTGTCCCAGGCCACCGATGCCCCGACACGCGACCCGCACGGCACAAAAATACCTCCCGAGAATGGCGATGCGCCGTAGGCAGCGCAGGCCGCTGTGTTCCACCAACCCGCCTTCGTCGTGGACCGCTCCGCCGGTCCTTGCTTCGCTAGCTGACATGAATCCAAAGTCTGGCGACTTCGGCTACCTAAATCCAATGCAGTTTTAGTTGAGTAGATGTCAATTGCGAAAACCGGCAAGCTCGGTAGCGCGGTGCACGCGTGAGATGGCCAGCATAAACGCGGCGGTGCGCAGATCTACCTTGGCCTGCACAGATTGCTGCCAAACTTGCTCGAAGGCCTTAGAGAGTGTGGCGTCGAGCTCTTGTCGGACTCGGTCGAGACTCCAGCGGTAGTGCTGGCGGTTCTGAACCCATTCGAAATAGCTGACTGTCACGCCGCCGGCGTTAGCTAGAATGTCGGGTAGCACGGTCACATCGCGTTTGACCAGTTCTTCGTGGGCCATCGGTAGCATCGGTCCATTGGCGGCTTCAATGATAGTCTTGGCTTTGATCTGGTCCACATTTCCTTCGTGAATCACGCCACCGAGCGCAGCGGGGATGAGCAGATCGACGTCTAGAGTCAGCAAATCGTCCACGGGCAGCAGCTCAGCTTCCTTAAAACCCGCCAGCGACTTGTGCTCCAGCGCGTGCTTGAGCACAGCCCGCATGTCGAGTCCCTTAGGATTGAAGTAACAGCCGGTGATGTCGCTCACCGCCACGATCGGAAACATGGCATCGCTGAGGAACTTGGCAGTATGTGAGCCGACATTTCCGAAGCCTTGAATCGCCGTGCGGCAATCCTCCGCGTTAGTCCCCAGCCGCTTCAACAGCTTGACAGCTAGGGTACCGACGCCCCGTCCCGTAGCTTCTTCGCGCCCCTTCGCCCCGTACTCCTCCACTGGTTTGCCGGTAACTACTGCCGGGTTGAATCCATGATACTTTTCCCATTGATTGCGGATCCACGACATGACCTCGTGCGTCGTTCCCATATCGGGGGCGGGAATATCGGTATCGGGTCCGATGATATCGTGAACGCCGTCGACGAGTGCACGCGTCAGACGTTCCAATTCCCTGTGCGACAGCCGACTGGGATCGACCGCCACGCCACCTTTCGCACCACCGTAGGGAATGTCGACCACCGCCGTTTTCCAAGTCATCAAGCTGGCTAGCGAGCGGACTTCATTGAGGCTCACGTCAGGATGGTAGCGCAAGCCACCCTTCATCGGACCTCGGGATTTATCATGCTGCACGCGAAACCCTAAATAAGTTTCCACGCGCCCGTCGTCCATTTCGACCACGACTTGTACCGATACCTCCCGGTGCGAAGTGATCAGCAATTTGCGAGACCAGTCGGGTAGACTGAGCTGATCGGCGGCGTTATTGAAAAAGTAGGTAGTCGCGTCGCTGGCTTTCAAACCTATTCCCCTTGTGTAGTTAGAATGAGTATATTCTTTCGCGATAACTGCAAGTTTGACTCTATTACGATAAATCCATGAGCCTATCGAGCGATGAACTTTGGCAACGTCTGCAGCGCGAGGGTTTGGCCACACCCGAGCAGTGTCAGCAGTGGGCCCATGAACTCCCTAATCCACCGCACAGCGATGCCAAGAATGGACTCAAATTGCTGCAGCGTCTGATCGCGGCAGGACATTTGAGCAAATATCAAGCCAAGATTATAGCCGGACAAGCTAGCGGGCCGATACGCTACGGGCCTTGGTTGGTAGAACATCCCGTTAAGTTGCCGATGTGGCAGGGGTGGTACGAGGTTCGGCGCGGCCAGGACGATCCCCAGTGGGCACGCCCAGTCTCCGCGCGCGAACTCGAACAACTCCGCCCGCTACGCCCCAGTTTGCCGCGCGCATTGCAACTGGCTACGCTGCAACAAGGTGATCTTGCCTCGGGGCGACCGCCGGAATTGGTAGATGGAACACTGCTGGTCTTCGTCCCACCCAGTTCGGCAGTCGCTCCATCGTCTGCACCCACAACTGCAGACGCGCCGCAAGGCATCCCCGCAGATGGCAAGTCGCTCAGCCAAGTGTTTGCCCGTCAACGCTGTGCGCCCGGCGAGGCGACGCGGATTGCCATTCGCTTAGCCGAAATCCTGGCGGGGCTGCATCGCCAGAAAATCGTCCATGGCCGCGTCTTTCCCGATCGAATCTACCTGCACGAGGCGCGCGTCGTATTAGCCATCGATCCCCTGTGCGCCGCAACTGGACTGCCTGACGCACCCGCTGCAACGGAGCAGCCACATGCTTCTGCGCTAGAAAGTGGGATAAGCTTCCAGCTTGTCAGCAAACGCTCTACCGCGGAGCAGCCACATGCTTCTGCGCTAGAGGTCGATTCCCTAGCGTCGGGATTGATCGGCTCTCAGTTGCAGATCGCAGATATCGCGTCGTTTTGCGCGCCTGAACTGCACCTACCCGAGCCGATCCCGAGCATGGCCAGCGATGTGTTTTCACTGGGCTGTGTGTGGTGGTGGCTATTGACGGGCCAGCCTCTGGCTGCCAGCCAAATCCATCAAGCAGTGCAGGCCCCAGCCCGAGCCCCAGCCTCGCAGTCGCAGCTCAGCCTGCCGGCAGACTGCGGTTTGCCCGAGCCGCTGTGGCGCTGCTTGCAGGCTTGTCTGGCACGCCATCCGGCCAGCCGCTTTGCATCGGCTGAAGAGCTGCTGCAAGCCTTGGCAGTCGCTCAACGAACTAGCCCCATCGCGGTTGCCCAACCGGATAGGTCTGAAGCAGCAAAGACTCTGCCAGCTCCGGCCAAGCCAGCTCCGGCCAAGCCAACTCGGCTCGCAAAGCCAACCCAATCCCCCTCAACTACAACGCCGGCCAAGCCGTCGCCCGTCGCTCTGCCAGCTAAGACACCCATAATTGCTCAGCAGGCTCAACCAATTGCCACCACTCAACCAACCTCCACCACTCAACCAACCTCCACTACTCAACCAACCTCCACTACTCAACCAACTGCCACCGCTCAACCAACTGCCACCGCTCAACCAACTGCCACCGCTCAACCAATTACTGCCGGCGCTCAATCAAAACAACAGTCCGCTGAGCAGCCGAGGCGAGCGAAGCAGCCACTGCGCGCGACACCAGTCGCCGCGACCGCGACCGCGCCAGCGTCTTCAGTATCTTCAGTTGCGGCTACCATGCCTGAAGCGATCCCTCGACGTCGCCGCAGACGCCAGGGTATTCCGTGGTTGTGGCCGATCCTAGGGGGGGGCGGATTGTTGATCGGATTGCTGGTAATTCTCAAGTTGACTGGAGCCCTGGAGCCCTCGGCGGATTCACAACAGGCCAGCGCAACGCGATCAGCGGCAGACGCCCCACCAGGCTTGAGCGGCGCACCTGGCACTCAGCCTGCGACTGTCGATACCGATCCCCGCAGCGAGTACTTTGAGATTGTGGCCGCTCGGCCGGGCGCGAACCAGCGCGGACTGTGGGCGC
>CAKQNH010000450.1 GCA_934255105.1 uncultured Pirellulaceae bacterium | reverse complement strand
CCTTACATGCGCGACGGCGGCAATCCATCGGCCGCCGGCGTAGCCACGCCCAGTCAGCCCGCCGACGTGGCCGCCTTGGGAGGCAGCTTTAAGACCGATTCGGGACACACCGAATGGGTCGACGCACGCATTCACCAAAGCGGCTTTACCACGACCTTCAGCCCCAACACGAAGGTGCCATTCGAGTCCGGCGGCAACTTGTACGACTTGGACTTCAATTCATCGCGGGAAGGGCGTTCGCTGACCGGCATCACCTACGCCTCCGTCACCTCGCGCAGCTACCACACCGGCGGCGTGGAGGTCGGTCTGTGCGATGGCTCGGTGCGTTTCATGAGCCAGTCGATCAATCTGCCGACCTGGCGTGCACTCGGCAGCCGCGCCGGCGGCGAAGTCGTGCAACTCGACTAACCGCGGTCTTGCTCCGCCCGTAGGCTGGCAGGCGAGCTTAGGAGGATCACGGCGGCCCGAAACGTGGGCTCGTTGTGCCGTAACAGCGCGGCGCTCGTCGCGAGTCTACAAGGAACACGAGCCTACAAGGAACACGAGCCTACAAGGAACGCGAGCCGATGAGGATTGCGGGCTGACGGCGCAAAATTTGCAGCGGAATCTGTCAATTTGCAAGCAGCAGTTCACAGAGGGGCCTTGGGCTCCGGGAGCGGAAAGTATGAGTATTAAAATACAAGAGTTTTCCGGCGGAAAGGTTATCGAGGTAACGATCGACGGCAAATTGACGGCCGCCGATTACGATACGTTCGTGCCGCTGACGCAGAGTCGGATCGACAAGTATGAAAAGATCTCCATGATCATCGTCTTGGGCGAATTTCGCGGCTGGGAGATGGGCGCGCTGTGGGAGGATCTGAAATTCGACTATCAACACTTCAGCGATATCGATCGCCTCGCCGTCGTCGGTGAAGGTGCTTGGGACAAGATCCTCAGCTCGCTGGCTGAGCCGTTCACGGCTGCCGAAATCAAATACTTCGACCATAGCCAGCTTCAAGCGGCTCGGCAGTGGGCGGGCGCGGCGGATGCGAATGTCAAGAGTGACGCGAGCATTAAGTCGGACGCGAGTTAAGTAGCGCGGAGCCGATGCCTAAAGCTACGACAGCCATTCTCACAGGGTTGCTAGGTCGCGGTTCTGCATGTTGGTTCCGTAGTAAGTGCGATACTGGGCCTTGCGTTCCAAATCGCGGATGACCTCGGTGGCAAAGTCGACGTCGGTGTGCGTCTGACAACTGCCCAGTCCGCCGGGGCTGAAGACGTTGATCTCCATTAGTTTGTCTTCCACGATATCCAGGCCGACTAAAAACATGCCGTCTTGCACCAATTTCGGACGGACCATCTCGACCAACTGCAACATTTTATCGGTGACTTCGGCCGGCTCGCTTCGGCCCCCGGTGTGCATGTTGCTGCGGGCGTCCCCCGTATCGTTCCTGCGGCGGAACGCAGCGTACTTGCCATCTTTCATCAGCGGCCTGCCGTTCATGACAAACATTCGCACGTCACCCTCAACCGCCGCCGGCAGATACTCCTGCGCAATGCAGTAACCGTCGCGAACTACCGCTTCGATCATCTGGTTCAGATTGGCTTTCTCGTCCTCACCGATCAGGAACACGCTCTGACCGCCCGATCCCTGCAGTGGCTTAATGACCACCTTGTCCTGCTGTTCGGCGATGAACGCCTTGATATCGCCTGCATCCCGGCTGATACAGGTCTTGGGCCTGACCTGTTCGGGAAAGTGTTGGAAGTAGGTCTTGTTGACCGCGTTGGCCAAACTGAACGGATCGTTGAGCACAATCACGCCGCGCATCGCTGCCAACTGCCCGAACAGAATGCCGCAAGTCTGTGCCCAGGGGCGATCCGCAGCGTCATCGGACGGATCATTTCGCAACAGCAACACGTCCAGGTCATCCAAGTTGATCTGTTGGCTGGCGTTGTCTTTGTGTTGAATGGCACCGAGGTAGGTTTCCAGCGAATCGTAGGTCCCTCCATTCGCGCTGCGCACGTGAGCTTGAATAGACCCATCGAGCGCGTAGATGAAATCGCCGACTCCCAGCAAGTAACTCTCGTGCCCCAAGTTCACCGCGGCCATAGCTAAACGCGTGGTAGTGTACGAGGCCTTTTCGGTCATGACGTCGTTGACGACAAATGCAATCTTCATGAATAGCTTTCTATTAGATCCAGGACCGACTTACCACGGCAGACTTCCAACCGCTCGCGAACAGCGGGGTCGTCCCAGAAACGAGGGAGAATGCGCGGCGGAGCAACAATGCCTCGCCGCCGAAGTTCTTGAATGAAGGGGATGTGCGACAGACCGATCTTTCCGACATACAACGGTTCGATATCGTGTCCCGTCGCCAAATATTTCAACAATTCATGCAGACCGCGCAGGTAGATCACATCCTTCGTTAGCCCACCGCCACGGAAGACTCGCAGCGTAGTTGTGAATGCTTGCCGCCGCGCAAACCCGTGCTCGCGCAGGCCGGCGAACACCCCTGCGAAATCTCGACCGCCGATCAGCCAGTGCACAGCCAGGACTCGGGCGGCGAGCGTTCGCAGACGCTGCCGCGTCAGACCACCGACCATGTACTCGGCGAGCACGGCTAAACCTTCTTGCAATTCCTCGTAACCCGCTAAGCCGGCATAGAGCTGCTGCAGCGGCTGGCAGCGACCATTGAAATACGTCAGCAAATGCGTACCGATCTCGTGATGCAGAAGAGAAGCGACGCGCGATTGAGCGATGGAAATGTCTGAGGCGATCAATAGTCGATCCTGGGAAACCATAATTCCAGAAGCGATTGACTCGGACAACGCTACCTTCCCATTGAATTCGCTCATGCGACTGTGGTAGTAGTCCAGTTCCTCGTGTGCCTGGCGCATCAGTTGTTGTGCGCCGATATAAGAGGGCGAACTGCGCGGCGCGGTGACTTTGCGGCTGGCCGATCGCTGGCTTCTGGTTTTCGAAAGTCGCTCAAAAATCTTGTTGGCCAAGCGCACCAACTCAGGTTCAGGCGCACCGTACAACTGCAAGCTACTCAACAGAAAGTTGCTGTGTTGCTCATGGGCTGCCACGGTCGTTTCGGGAAGGTGCAGGTCGCGTAGAGCCGTAATCTGACGATCGAGCTCATCTTGCTTCTCCCAAAACAGATAAGCCAATGTGGGGTCTTCGACCCGTTCAATCTCGATCGCGAATAGCCGCCTCTTGAGTAGGCTGGGACGATATGGCAGGTGGCGGTAGACCAGCGGAGGCATTTCTGAAAAGCCGCTGGCTTTGAAGGCTTGCCAGGCCCGCTCCGAGTTCACAGGTGTGACCTGAAGTAAAAAATCGAACGATTCGGAAACCTCGCACAACTGCTGATCGACCAGTCGTACTGCCTTGACGAAAGTCGACGGACCGAACACATCGTAGTGTGGCCGATTTTCTTGCTGTCCATCCCCGGTGAACTCAGCCACCGTTTTACGAATTGCGGTGGCCAATTTCCAACGCAAGTTCTGCATCACCATCGGATAAACGCTGCCCGTTTGCGGAGAGCGATAGATTGGGTCGACAGCCAGGCCCAGAGCACAGCAACTGGATATAGGCAGCTCGATCGGTCGCCAGGCAGCAGAGCAGGGGGCCTCGTCGGACAGCGACTGTTCGCCAGAGTCAAGCGAGTCTTTAGTGCCATGCGAGTGGATAGTGACTTCAGCCGCGTGGCCATCGATGACGATCGCCGCTAACGAGTCTTTCAGCACATCGACCGTGGTTGGGATGGCATCAGTCTCCGGCACGACGATGGTAAAGCCCAGTGGGTTGCTGCCAAGTTGTTCCACACGCTGCGCGGCCCAGACCTCAATTAGCAAGAAGGTTCCAAAATGCTCCTGCATGGCGCGAGCGAGCGTCGAGCACAGCCGCGCGACTCCAGCTTGATGCTCGGGGGCAGCGGATGCGAATAGATAGGATGCCTGGGTGGTGATCAATTCCTGCGTCATGGAATCGTTGGCTAGGTCGCCGCGGTACAGACACAGGAATGGCAATTGTCGATCCATTTTCAATCGTCCGCCGCTAGGCAAATTGCGGCGCACGCGTAGGTTCTTTCCAAGTCGTGCGCAAGCGGCATCGGCGATGGTGGCGTACCGCAGGGTGAGGTCATCGCTCTGCTCGGCAGGCTCGACTGGCGGACTCACATCGTCTCCAATGCTTCGTTCACGCCAGGCAACGTCGATTCGAGGGCGTCATAGATGCATTCCACGGCATCAGCGTCCGCCACGCCTTCCCATTCGTCCATAAAGAACTTCTTAAACTCGATGGCGATCGCGCAAACTCGCTCTGGAAAGGTGCGATGAACCCACTCTCCAAAATATCCACCTCGAAATTTCACATTCTCACGAACATCCAGCGCTCGTCCACCGAAGTCGTAGTTACGCAAGTCCGCAATGAACCGATCCACAACTGGGGTCCAGAATTGTCGATCCATCGTGCCGGTGCCAATATTGACCTCGGGGTTTTTGGCAGGATCGGCCGGCGGACCATCGGGTCCCTCGCGGCGCTGGTTATAGGTGTGTAGGTCGTAGATAACCAAACGCGGAAACTGTTCCAGTTTCTCACGCAATAGATTTTCGACATCCGCATAGAACAAGTCGTATTCGCGCAGCGATGCATCGATCATGGCTTGGTCGGGCGGTGTGTCCCACACTTCCATCCCCCACGCATCGGCAGGAGTCTCGTAGACGGCCTTATCGCGAGGGCGGTTCAAATCCACTTCAAATCGGGAGCGCAGTCCAACAATCTGAGTTTTGGCGATCTGCGTCCACTCGCCAGTGACAGGATCCTCTTCCCGCAGTTGCTCCTGCTCGCTGATCGCCAAATGCCTTTCAATGCTCTTGCGCGTTTGATGGCCGTTATGGATTGCAGCGGCAATGATTGGACC
>CAKQNH010000449.1 GCA_934255105.1 uncultured Pirellulaceae bacterium | reverse complement strand
CCAGATAGGCTGCCGTCCGCGGGTTGCCGTTGGCCACCTCGATCGTCGGGTAGAGTTCGACCCCTTCGCGACCTTGAATATTGGTCAGCTTCATGCGGTAGATGCCCCCCTGAGGGAACTCCAACCGACCGGGGACATATAGCGGCTCGCTACCAAAGCTGCCGTCGCCGATCACATCGTAATGGATCTGCATGCCGTCTGGGCGATTGAATAGTACTTGGACTTTAGCACCCAAGCCGCTACCGGCCATCATGCCGCCCATGCCCGGACCGCCAGCAACACCATCGCCGACGCAAGACGAGCAACTGGCTGGCACTACGCCCCCCATGCCGGGCCCCCCTGCCATGCCCATGCCAGGACCGCCTTGCATACCTAGCACACCGGGACCGGGACCACCGACCCCTGGGCCTGGCTCCAGCAAGCGCTGTGCGGGCGGCAGGTTGTGCCTGACCGGAGTGCAGCCTGTAAAGCAGCCAAAGGCCACCACGGCTAGCGTTAGGAAAACACGCATTTTCATGCTCTACCCCCTAAAAATGGGCGAAACGACCGTTATCGAGTCGAGCGTCCGCCGCCAATCGAAACGTTCCTGAGTGAGTTTTTCAGACACGGTGAGCTGGCGAAGAATCCATTCCTCGCCCGATTCACCTGGACTTCCCACCCGCTCAGCACGTAGTATTCGCGCCGAGCCAGCCGGTATGACCGCAGTTCACGCAGGAAACGAAATTTCCGCGCTTGCGCTGTGTCCGTGGCTATATGTTCGTCCTACTACGACTGCTTTCTTTGACAAATCCGGCACAACCCGACTATGTGTAGTAGATTATCCAGAGCGAATAGCACCATTGGCGGCTATCGGCGGAGCGGCGTTTGTCGCCCAGCCGCCCCAGATTGCCCAGTGCCTGGGTGGAAGATCAGCCAACTAGGACTTTGCTGGTTGAGTGCCTGCTGGCTGAGTGCCTGCTGGATGAGCGTCTGCTGGAGGCATCGATGTGGGAGCAGGCTGTATTATCTGCTGGCGGTCTGTTCCATGGCCTTTGCCCATGCGGACGCTGTGGCACAAGAGTCGCCACAGCCGATTCCAGCGTCGCATTCGTCGCGCGAGGTTGCCGCCCAAATTCTGCAGCAGTCGATCCTGCAAAGCGTCTGGGGACCGCCCGCCTACTGCGTTGTGCGTCAATCGGTCAATATTTTCGGCAAGCAACTCAACGGCGTCGGCAAATACGTCAGGGGAGGGCAGGGGAGTGGCAAACTCAAATTCGATTTGCGGATGCCTGCCGGCGATCAAATCAACACGCTGCTTCAAGTCAGCGATGGCCAACGCCTGCTATCGATCGAAGCCATTGGCGATGTCAGAAAGCGGATGGAAGTCGATCTCGGCAAGATTCGTCCACGGTTGGTGTTCACCAACGAATCCCTCCGCGACCCAGTCGTGGCTATGTATCTAGCCATTGGTGGCCAAGCCGAAACGCTGCGCAAAATCTACCAGAAATACGACTGGGTTACGGTGCGCGAAGGAAAACTGGGGGAGATCTCCGTCTGGTGGCTCAACGGACGCGTGCCGCCACAACCGGTCAACGTGCGTTCGGTCGCCGAGGTCGATGACCTAATGTTCGCCGACAACAATTCAGGACTGTTGCCGACACGCATCGAAATTGCGATCGGCAAAGCCGATGCAGAGTTGCCATTTTGGCTCTACCAAATGGAGCAGGGGCGCATGGCCGAGGATTTGAGCCCAATCGCACGCAGCGAGAAGCTGCACATCGTCACGGAGTGGGCCACTCCGGTATTGCTGACCCCCGACCAGATGCCGAACTCGCTTTTTGAGCCACCGTCAAGCAATGAACCACTGTTTGACGAAACGGACCGCTATCTTCCACCAGCGGCGGTGATTGCCACCGCCCCACCGGTGGTTGAAGTGGTGCGGTAATGAAGTGGTGCGGTAATGAAGTGGTACGGGAATGAAGTGGTGCGGGAATGAAGTGGTACGGGAATGCTGTGGTACGGGAATGCTGTGGGGCGACCCCAGCTACCCTTTTTCTGAAGACGGCCGAATATTCGCTAGATCCGCTACCGCTTCCCCATAGCGAGCAGCTAAACTAAAATAATGGCTTCGGGGATTTCATGTTTTTTTGTCGGAAACGTATTCGTGATTAGAACATTGGCTGTAGTGGGGGCTACCGGTGCGGTAGGCCAGATTGTCCTTGAGGAAATTGCCCGCCAAGGGCTGCAGTACGAGACGCTTCGGCTGCTCGCATCCAGCCGTTCCGCCGGCCAGACGATCAACGTGGCCGGACAGGACATTACGGTCGAATTGCTCGGCCCCGATTCGTTCCTGGGGGTCGATGTGGTGATCGCTGGCACGCCGGACGAAGTGGCGGCTGAGTTCATTCCGTGGGCGGTGCAGGCGGGTGCGGTGGTCATCGATAAAAGCTCCTATTTCCGCATGGACCCCACGGTGCCACTGGTCATCCCCGAAGTAAACCCACAAGATATCGACCAACACCAGGGCATTATTGCCAGCCCGAACTGTAGCACGACACAGATGGTAGTGGCCCTCAAGCCGCTGTACGACGCGGCCGGCCTGAAACGCATAGTCGTCAGCACATATCAAGCCGTCAGTGGGGCGGGCATGGCTGCGCAGCAGGAACTGCTGGATAACACCCAGGCGCGAATGAGCGGCCAACCGCTGCCACCCAAAATGTTCCAACACGATATCGCCCTGAATCTCATCCCACAAATCGGCTCGCACAAGCAGGACGGATTTACGTCGGAAGAGATGAAGATGGTCCGCGAGACTCATAAGATCCTGGGAGACGATTCGATCGCTATCAACGCCACATGCGTGCGCGTTCCCGTTTTGATCGGGCATAGCGAATCGATCTATTGCGAAACCGAGCAACCGCTGTCGCTGGAGCAGATCCGCGAATTATTCCGCGACGCGCCCGGTGTATGCTTGGTCGACGATTTGGCGGCCACGCAATATCCGATGCCCCGCGAATGCACTGACCAGCCTGAAGTATTTGTTGGTCGGGTTCGCAAGGATTTGGATAAACCGTGCGGCATTAGCTTCTGGTGCGTCAGCGACAATTTGCGCAAGGGTGCGGCCACCAACGCGGTGCAGATCGCCAAGTTGCTGGCTGATAAATTTGCCAATGTCGCGAGCTGAGCGAAACGGCGATCCACAGGACACCGGCGGCGCCTCGGCTGGACTGCGATGTTTCCGGCTGACGCTGGCGTACGACGGCACCAACTACTTCGGTTGGCAGCGACAACCGCGACACCCCAGCATTCAGGCCGTCGTAGAACAGGCCATATGCGCGATCACCGGCGATAAGCAGACGCATGCTTGGGGCAGCAGTCGCACCGACACGGGCGTGCATGCTCTGGGGCAGTCGGCCGTGTTTACAAGTGCCGGCTGGCCAGCCCCAGCAGATCGCATTCCACTGGCGATCAATACCAAACTGCCGATGGACATCGTGGTGCGCGACGCCGTGGAAGTGCCCTTGCGATTCAACCCGCTGCGATCGAGCACAGGCAAGCGTTATCGCTATCATGTCTACTCGGCGCGCAAGCCCGATCCGATCGGAGCGCGGACGCAGTGGTGGGTGCCGCAGCGAATGCAATTGCCACCCATGCTGCAAGCTGCTGAACTGTTTCTCGGTACCCACGACTTCGCCGCTTTTCAAACCTCGGGCAGCCCGCGTTCGACCACCGTGCGCGAGGTTCGCGAGCTGACGATCGAAGCGGTTGAGCACATGGATGGAACGCGGTTTACCATCGAGGTCGAAGCGAGTGGTTTCCTATATAACATGGTCCGCAATATCGTGGGGACCTTGGTTCAAGTCGGCGTGGAGAGGAAGCCACCGCAGTGGGTCACCGAGGTATTGGCCTCGCGAGATCGCCGAGAAGCCGGGCAGACCGCTCCTGCATGTGGGCTGTTTCTCTTAGAGGTTAAGTACTGATGCGCGTGGCCCATGTCATCACGCGCATGATCATCGGCGGCGCGCAGGAGAACACACTTTTCAACTGCTTGGATCTCGTGCAAGAGCACGGAGATGATGTGCTGCTGATCACCGGGCCAGCGCTAGGGCCGGAGGGGAAGCTGCTGGAACAGGGGAGGGCAGGGGGTCTGCCGATTTGTTTTATCGACTCCCTGCGGCGCGCCATCAACCCACCGCGCGACCTTGCCAGCTACCATGCGCTGAAACGAATACTGCGTGAATTCCAGCCCGACGTGGTCCACACGCACAGCGCCAAAGCCGGCTTGCTCGGCCGCGCTGCCGCCTGGAGTTTGAAGAAGCCTGCGGTGATACACACCGTCCACGGGGCACCGTTTCATGCCTACCAAAACCCACTCGCCCGACAGGCGTTTATCCGTTTGGAACGCTGGGCCGGTCGCCGCTGCCATCACCTGATCAGCGTGGCGGATGCGATGACCGACCTGATGGTCGGGGCGGGTATCGCTCCGCGCGAAAAATTCACCACCATCTACTCCGGGATGGATGTCGAACCATTTGTCACCTGCCAACAATGGGCAGCGGCTGCTCGCGCTGAACTGCAATTCGCCCCCAACGATATCGTCATCGGTAAGATCGCCCGCCTGTTCCACCTGAAGGGACACGAGTACTTAATTGACGCGGCGCACGCCGTGGTGGCCCGCAATCCGCATGTCCGCTTCCTGTTGGTCGGCGATGGCGTCTTGCGGCCGGCCTACCAGCGGCGCATTGCCGATCTCGGACTAACGGCTCACTTTCGCTTTACCGGTTTAGTTCCTCCGGAACGCGTGCCGTATTATCTGAGCGCGATGGACGTGTTGGTCCATACTAGTCTGCGTGAGGGATTGGCGCGCACTTTGCCCCAAGCATTGATTGCTGGCAAGCCAGTCATTAGCTATGACATCGATGGTGCACGAGAGGTGGTC
>CAKQNH010000448.1 GCA_934255105.1 uncultured Pirellulaceae bacterium | reverse complement strand
GCGACGGGGATGAACACGGCCACGATCGAAAGACTAGTAGCGATCACGGCAAAGCCGATTTCGTTCATCGCCATAATTGCGGCCTGTGTGCTGGTATGGCCAGCTTGCATATGCCGCCACGTATTCTCCAGGACCACAATTGAGTCATCGATAATCATCCCCACCGAGATGGTCAGCGCTAGCAGGGTCATGGTATTGAGTGTAAAGCCCATAGCCAGCATGAAGGCATAGGTCGAAACAATCGTGGCTGGAATAGTCACGGCAGCGACCAGCGAGCCGCGCAGACTGCGTAGGAACAA
Organism: uncultured Pirellulaceae bacterium; assembly: GCA_934255105.1. Lineage (GTDB taxonomy): Bacteria > Planctomycetota > Planctomycetia > Pirellulales > Pirellulaceae > Aureliella. The sequence goes on along the minus strand of CAKQNH010000448.1, from coordinate 4,619 downwards.
CAGGATAACCAACACGGCCAACGTTCCGCCCCGCAGCAGTTCTCCTTGTGCCTCGTTGATACTCGATTCGACAAACTGCGAATTGTCTTGCACCACCAACAATTGATAGCTGGCAGGCATGTGAGCGCGCACCGCATCCAATTGGGCATTCACTTCGCGAGCTACGCCGACCATGTTGGTACCCGATTGTTGGCGGATTGCCAGTGCGACGGCGGGCTGGCCGTTGAGCCGAGCCAAGCTGTGTCGATCCTCTAGACCATCTTCGATAAAGGCTACTTGTTCCAGGCGCACAATTGATTCATTGCGTTTGGCGACGATCAATCGTCGAAAGTCATCCACCTTGGCCAATCGGCCACGCGTTTTGACGACGAATTCATCCCGGCCCGTTTCAATGCGTCCACCGGGAAATTCCACGTTGCCCCGCTTGAGTGTATCCACCACATCTTGGGCGGACAGGTTGTGGGCCACCAAGTCGTTTTGCCGCAACCAGACGCGCACCTCGCGCTCGCGACCGCCGGTAAGCTGCACTCCACCGACGCCATTGATGGCTTCCAACTTGGGTTTGAGGACATCATCGGCGAACAGCGTCAGGTCGCGGATGGAGGCATCGCCGGCCAGCACGATACTCATGATAGGTGCCGCATCCGGATCAAATTTATTGACTACCGGCGCTTCGGAATCGATGGGGAGTTCAGCGCGGATGGCGGCAATTTTATCGCGCACGTCCTGAGCGGCCACATCGACGTTGCGTCCCAGATCGAACTCAAGAAACACTTGTGCGACACCCTCGCTGGTATCGCTACGCATCGACTTCAGGCCGCTAATAGTGCTCAGCGCCTCCTCGAGTTCTTCGGTAACTTCCGTTTCGACCGTCTGTGGCGACGCGCCACTATAGACCACCGAGACGGAGACCATGGGCATATCCACGTCTGGGTAAAGTGCCATGCCAATAGTTTGATAGGCCACCAAGCCAAAGACCACCAGCGCCGAGAAAACCATGGTGGTTAACACGGGGCGTCGAACTGCGGTTTCTGCGATCAACATGTGTGTACTTTTGAATAAATAATTGCCAACTGATTAGTGAGCATCGACGCGGCTCGTTAGACCGCGTGCTGCTGAGCCTGGACGCGCCTAGCTGAGCCTGGACGCGGGGGGCGTTGCCCACGCGGTCTAACGAACGGCGCTCCTACAATTCGACGGCGGGCTTGGGCACGGTCGCTTGCCCGCTGGTCTCGCGAACGCGGACCTGCATGCCGTCAGTTAGCAGGCTGGGATCGTCGGTGACTACCATGCGGTCGGCAGCCACACCTGATCTGACTTCGGTCCATTCGTTTGAAGACAACCCTAGCACAACCGATTGGCGATGAACGCGACCGCCATCGATCACAAACACCGTAGGCTGACCATCGGCGAAGACGATGCTGGCGTTGGGCACGGTCAGTGTTTGACTACTGCCGGATTCGATCGCCAAGATGACTTTGGCGAACTGTCCGGCCTTAAATTGCCGCAAGTCATTATCGATCGCCACGCGGACTCTAAAGCTGCGCGATTGCGGGTCGACCATTTCGTTGACTGCTACGACCAGACCCGTCGTGGGTCCATCAACGCCCGCCGTATAAACCTCTGCCATATCATGCACGGCGACTTTCCCGACGAGCGCCTCGGGCACATTGATTTCCGCGACCAAGTATTGGCTGTTCATCATTTCGATAACTGGGCTGGTGCTGGCGGCTACGCGATCACCGACGTCGACGTTGATCGAAACCACCACTCCTGAGTAGGGTGCTACCAGCTTTGTTTTGCGCAAGTTCTGGCGGGCCAGATCGACTTCCACGGCCATTTGTTTGACGAGTGCTTGCTCTACGGCAATCTCCTCGGCAGTGGGTCCGGCTTGTGCGGAGGCCAGCATGGCTTCGGCGCTTTCGAGCAGCGCTTGGGCTGCCGCCGCGGCCGTGCTGGCTTGATCCGATTCGCTACTGGAGACGACTTGGCTGCGACGCAATTCTTGCATGCGTTGGTTCTCGCGAGCCGCCTGATCGAAGCGGGCTTGCCCCTCATTGCGCAAGGCGGTTAGTCGTCGAATCTCTTCGGGGCGCGAGCCCACGATAAGTTTGGCTAGATCCGCTTGGGCTTTGGCCAGTTTGGCTTCCGCAATCAGCAGTTGTAGTTGAAAGTCGCTCTGGTCGAGTTCCACTAGCAGGTCACCGGCTTCGACCCACTGACCATACGACAGACTGAGCTGCTCTTGATAGCGTTTACCTGCGACAGTGACGTCGAATTTCGTGCCTGTAGCGGGAATATTAGCGACGATTCCGTCGACCTCAAACGTTAGGCGACTGGCGCGTTTGGGGAGCAAGTTGCCGGTGAATTCAAGTCGCGAAGCGAGCGTTTGCTGGCTGACCGGCTGGGCTGAAACCTCGATTTCGCTGAGTGAAATACTGGCAGGCTGTGCCGCGAGTTTGACCTCGCGCTGGCAGCCCAACAGGCCGAGCATCGCTAGCGGGAGAACAAGACACAGTCTAGATAAAGGGCGTCGGCGTTTCATAGAGCTCTAAACAATTGTTCGTGTTGAATGTTAGACAGTTGCACTACTTGCTACACAAACCGGCTACGAAAATATCGACGGCCGCTGCCACTCGTTTTTTTAAGGTCGACCGGCTACCTTCCAGGCAGCCATTGACCACACAGCCATAGAGCAGGTCCGCATAAGCTGTAGTCACATCAGCCGCATTGGCCGGTTTGAACTCGCCCGACTCAATCGCTCGGGACACGATATCGTCGATACTGCCGCGCACTTGTTCGCGATGCATCAGGTGGGTCGGGAAGACCGACTCGCGGAACTGCGCGCGTTCCTGGATCATGATTTCGACCGCTTGCGGATGCTTTTTGTAATATTCAGCGCAGGCGGCGGCGACGGTGCGTAGCAAGCTGGCGGCGCCCTGTTGCTGGTAGATGGCTTCCGCCTGCGTTTCGCCCCCTAGCTTGTTGGTCACATGCTGGGCAACTTGTTCTAAGCTGAATTTGGCGGTGGCTAGGAAGAGCTGTTCTTTGTTGCCAAAGTGTCGATAGACGGTCCCCTTGCCCACCCGGGCCAGGTCGGCGATGACCTGCACGTCCGTATTGCCGAAGCCTTCGCGAGCGAAGACTTTGAGCGAGACGTTGAGGATCTCGGCCCGCGTCTTTTTTGTTTTGGGAGATAGTTCTTTGTGGAGCATCTCTTTGGGGAGCATCATGGATCCTGGGATTGAGTTGCGTGCTTGACCGCTGGCCGCGCATCAGATCGGACGCGTCCGTCCAAATGATCCGAGAATAGCCCCCTGCGCGAGCTGCGTCAAGAGTTTTTCCGAGACTACCGCAGGCGAGCACGAGTCCACAAAATGGTAATCTTGGCGATCAGCCAACACGCGACGGCAGCGCGGAACACCACAAAATCCACCTTAAGGTGCAACCAAAGGCCATTGCAGGCAACTGGCACGATTAATTGCCGTATATTCCCCATCCGCTGTTTTTTTCGTTGACAGATATTAACTCGACTGATAGGGTGGACTTCGCCCACGCGGGCTAGCCCCCTAAGGTTTCGGGCGCACACTGCGGCGGCCGAGCCTCAGCCGGGGCGGGTGTGAATGTTTTTGGTTTGCTTTTCTGCAGCGCCATGAGTATTCACCACCCATCTTTTCTACGGTTGTTGTTTCGAGGAGAACTTATCATGCTTAGACGAAAGCGTATTGGCTTTACTCTGGTAGAGCTGTTGGTGGTGATCGCAATTATTGGTGTTCTGGTAGGATTGTTATTGCCAGCAGTTCAGGCCGCTCGCGAGGCGGCTCGAAGAATGCAGTGCCAAAACAACTTAAAACAGTTGTCATTGGCCTGCCACAATCACATGGACGTCTACAAGTCGTTTCCGCCAGGCTACATGTGCTACGACGAATCTGGCAATCGCTACAAGACGGGCGGCTGGCAAGCCGGACAGAACGAGCTCGGCTGGCACTGGTTGGTGATGCTCTTTCCATATGTGGAGCAACCCGGCCTGTGGACTCAAGTGGAATTTTGTGAGGACAATCGCAAGAATGATCACACTCAGAACCCCTGCGACGACTGTGAGTACCAAGGCCCCAACCATTTGGGCCGCGATCAACTGCCGGGCTTTTCTCGCTGCCCATCGGCCACTGCGGTCAACAAGCAATTCACCGATGGTAGCTATGGACTGGAGTCTTTAGCCAAGGGGAGCAACTACGCGGCGAACTGGGGCGCAGGCAACATGCTGTCATGGGAAAACCCTCGCCTGCGTGGCGCATTCGGAACCGCCTATCTCCACCAAAATGATGTGGTGATCGCGCTGGGGGGATCGGGTAACCGCTATCAAAACAGCCGGGGCAATGGCGGCCAAGACTTCACCGACGGAATGAGCAACACGGTCGCTCTGAGCGAAGTGGTGGGCACCGATGGTAACACCTCGGGCACAAAGAGCACCGACATCCGCGGCGTGTGGATGTCGCCCGCTATGGGTGCCACGATTTTCAGTGCCTTCCTGGGGCCCAATTCCAAAGATCCCGATGTGATCGCGGCCTGTGATGAAACGATCACCGGCGACACGAGGCCGTACTTGGTCTGTGTGGAGG
>CAKQNH010000447.1 GCA_934255105.1 uncultured Pirellulaceae bacterium | reverse complement strand
CCCTTCCAATGATCGCGCAGGTGTTCGAGCGCCACCAGTCGTTGATCGAGCCGCACGGCGCCAGCGGCGGCAACGCTGGTTGCATTCTCAGCGTCCACGCTGTTGCCGAAGCGCGGAGGCTTGGGGAGTACCGACGCGGAGCGTCGAGCCACATTGTCTTCGGCCACATTGTCTTCGGCCACATTGTCTTCGGCCACACTGTCATTTGTCACTTTAACGGCAGCGCTAGTGCGCAGGCGCAGGAGCACCGTGCGCACGATGGCTTCGACTTCGATAGGTGTCAGCGATTCAGCTCGGGGAAGCGACATGTGTACCAGTTAGCTCTCAAAAATCTCAAATCTCAAATCTCAAATCTCACTCGTCCACAATACCCAGCACAGCCCAACGAATAGGGGAATCTTCGACGCCGAAGATCTCGCGGATCGCGCGGCCATCGCTAGTCAGCATCACCCGCTCCCCCACGCCCGCGCCTTGGCGGTCAACGGCCAGCAGCGGGCCACCGTCGGGCGTCTGACCGTCGGCCATCAGCGGCTGTGTTACCAACAGCTTGTGCGATTGCAGTGTTTTGTGTTTAACCGTCGCATGCGTATAGCCGACGACGAGTGCAACTTGCATTGTGTTCTCTATTGTTCGATCGGGTTCATCTATGCCCAAACATCTCTCAGCCCAGAGGGCCAAACATCTCTCAGCCCGGAGGGCCAAACATCTCTCAGCCCAGAGGGCCAAACATCTCTCAGCCCGGAGGGCGAAACATCTCTGCCGGTGGCGTGAGCCACCGGATTTCAGCCATGTGCTGAGCAAGCCCGGAGGGCGACACATGAATCAGTCTTACTACATAAACACTTGCAATCAAATTTCCCCCAGTCGTCGGCGAGCACCGTCATGGTCGTTTGTGCCGCCCTCCGGGCTTAGTGGCTAACCCCCTCTTGGTCCGGTGGCTGATGCCACCGGCAAGGATATGCCGCCCTCCGGGCTGGGATCACAACTCTCAAAAGGGATCACAACTCTCGAATGAGATCACAACTCTCGAATGAGATCACAACTCTCGAATGGGATCACAACTCTCAAATGGGATCACAACTCTCGGCCGGGATCACAACTCCTACTTGACTTCGTGTTTACTTAATGCCGGGATCTCCCAAAATCCACAAATCTTCGACCAAACTACAACGTCGCTCGCGCGTGAAGGTCAGCGGCGATGTGACCCCTTCGCCAGTTGGGCCAGCGATCGAGAATGACAAATAACCTTCGCCACCCAACCCCAGCGCGGCCATGCAGGGACCATTCTTGACGAACAGCGTGGTATCCAACATGCGCCCCATCTTGGTCATATTGCGCACGTCGCGAGTGTGAATCAGGGCAGTGTGTCGATAGCCATGCTCGTAGTGCTTGGCCAGTTCAATCGCGTGATCGACGTCGCGGCAGCGAACAAAAGGAATGAAGGGCATCATTTGTTCGATGTCTACAAACGGATGATCGGCCTGCGTTTCGCCGTACAGCAATTCGGTCTTGGGGTCGACGGTGACACCAGCGGCCTGAGCCAACTTGGCGGCGTCCTGGCCAAGCAGCGCCTTGGTGGGGGCCAAGTGTTTATGAGTCCCTTCGCCAACCTCTTGAAAAGCGGCCTCGGTCAGCCGAGCGATCTGCGAAGTATTCAATGGTATTGCCCCAGCGCGTTGCATGGCGGACATCATCGCATCGAACACAGATCCGACCACGAACACTTCCTTCTCAGAAATGCACAACAGATTGTTGTCGTAGGAAGCACCGGCGATGATACAGCGAGCGGCACGATCTAAGTCGGCGGTCTCGTCGACCACTACGGGCGGGTTGCCCGGACCAGCCACGATGGCGCGCTTGCCACTGTTCAACGCGGCGCGCCCCACAGCGGGTCCGCCAGTAACGCAAATTAGATTCACGTCGCGATTGGCAAAGATGCTATTGGCCGTCTCCAGCGTCGGCTCGGTGATGACGCAAATCAAATTGTCGATGCCGATGTCCGACGCGATGGCTTGATTGAAGCGCTTGACCCCTTCGGCGGCTACCAAGCGGCCGCTGGGATGCGGATTGACCACTACAGCGTTGCCCCCGGCGATCATGCTGACCGCGTTGCCGGTGATCGTCGGCAGCGAGTGGGTCACGGGGGTGATCGCCCCGATGACTCCAAACGGGGCGTGCTCGATTACCGCCAAGCCCTTGTCGCCGCTGTAAGCCTGTGTGGTCAAGAATTCGGTACCGGGCGCAAAGCGACCGAGCGTTTCCAGCTTAGCAATTTTGTGCTCTAGCCGACCGATCTTGGTTTCGTTCATCTCCATCGTCCCCAGCTCGACCGCTTGGCTGATCGAAATGCGGCGGATGTGCTCGATGGCTTTCTTGCGATCTTCCATGGGACGCGTGCGGAGCTGTTCAAAAGCTGTCCGCGCCGCCGCGACCGCCTGTTTGGCACAGGTGAACAGACCGTGCTTGCCGTTGGCGGTGCCCCAGGACGCAGGTGCTCCATTGGCTGGGCTAGCCGTTGCACGTCCACCGGCAGTTTGGCCACTGCGAACTTCCTGAATGACTTGGCTCACAACATTGCGGATGAGCTCTTCGCTAATTTGCATGAGTATGGCTTCCTGAGTTTAGTTTTTGCGGTTGTAGACTTGTTGTTTTTCGATGTTGACCGAGTCGACGATGCCGATGACCGTGCAATCGATGGGCAGCTTTTGTGTTTCGGGTGTGAAGCGTGCGCTGCTGCCTTGGACGATGAGCACAAAGTCTTCGACGCCGGCGCCGAGCATATCGACGGCCACAAACGTGCGACCTGTGGTAGTCAGTTTGTCGCGGGCCGCATCGAGCCGGTAGGGCTCGACGACTAGTAGCTTTTGACCGCGCATCGATTCAACCTTTTCAGTGGAAACGATCGAGCCGATGACTTTGGCAACAAACATGGAAACACCTTTGTGTGGACGGGCTTAATGCCCCAGGGCGGCGAGCGTCTGTCGCGCGACAATGAGTTCTTCGTTGGTGGGAATGATCCAAATTTGGCTGCGGCTACTGGGAGCATCCAGTCGCGACTCTCCGTGCAGTGACTGGTTCTTCTGCAGATCGAGTGCAAAACCCAGTTCTTCCAAACCCGCGCACACCGCCGCGCGGATCTGTCGTCCGTTCTCACCAATGCCGCCGGTGAAAACCAATGCGTCGCAGCCGCCTAAGGCGACCAACATACCGCCCAGTTGTCGGCGAATTTCGGCGACATATACATCCAGGGCGAGTCGTGCGTCGGCATTGCCCGCATCGGCGGCCGCTTCCAAATCGCGGATGTCGCTGCTGACACCGCCGGACAATCCCAACAAACCGGCTTGTGTGGCCAGAGCGGAGAGCATCTGCGGCAAATCCATACCGGCATGCTCCATCAGCATCGGCAAGCAAAAGGGATCGAGATCTCCCACGCGATTGTTTTGCGGCAATCCCGACTGGGGGCTCATGCCCATGGTCGTGGCCACGCTCTTGCCCGACGCGATCGCACACAGACTGCTCGATCCACCCAGGTGGCACGAGATGATGCGTGCATCGCTGCGCTGCAGCAGCTCACTGCTGCGCAAAGCGATATAGCGGTGGCTGGCACCGTGAAAGCCCCATTTGCGAATCGGCAACGCATCGCTCCACTCCTTGGGGAGCGCGTAGTGATGCCAGGCGGCCGGGATCGTGCGATGAAAGTCCGTTTCAAAAGCGGCGACCAATGGAATGTTGGGAACCGTGGCTGACAATTGCCGCATGGCAGCCAAATAGGGCGGATTGTGCGCCGGCGCGACCGACGTGACTTCGTCCATGGCGGCCAACAATTCGTCATCGACACGGAACACGCCTTGCAATCGCCCCGCATGCACAGCTTTGAAACCGATGGCGGCGATCTCCTCCGCATTTTCCAAACAGCCGTTCTCCGGATCGGTCAATTGTCCAATGCACGCTTGAACCGCCACCCCGTGATGGGGCACCGACATTTCCAACGCGCCTTGGTAGTCTCCAATTTGCACCGTGCATGGGCTGCTGGGCGAACCGATGCGCTCGACCCCACCACGCGCCAACTGTCGCGCCGAACTCCCCAGCGAGTTACCCGTTGGGCTGCCGCTCGATAGCTCGTCGGACATATCGAACAACCGATACTTAAAGCTGGTCGAACCTAAATTGGCGACTAGGACCTTCATCCTGGCTCCTGCTGGGATTGGTGCTGCTCGTTGCACAATCGAGCGTTGCAAAAGGGAGTTATCTGGCACAGCGCATGGCGTGCGCGGAGCGCACGTCGTGTCCGCTGCGCTTACGAGAAAAAAGCGGTGGCGAGTCCTTCGGCGGGGCGTGGGATGATATGGCTACTGACCAAATCGCCCACTTGCGAAGCCGCGCTGGCACCGGCTTCTACGGCAGCCCGGACGCTACCGACGTCGCCGCTAACAACCGTCGTTACCAAACCACCGCCGATGTCGACGCGTTTGACGATTTCAACATTGGCCGCTTTGACCATGGCGTCGGTCGCTTCGATCAGCGCCAGCAGCCCCTTCGTTTCGATCAATCCAATTGCATTTTGCATAGTACTACCCTAGGAGATAATTGAGTTTTATTCAGTGTGTAATTGGCTGGCAAAAGCTAGCCTACCGAGCTGTCTTTATTGCCCACTTTGAGAACTTTGGACAAATCGCTGTGAGGGCGCGCGATGACTTGCACGCTGACGACTTCACCCACGCGACCAGCGGCCGCAGCACCGGCGTCGGTGGCCGCTTTCACAGCCGCCACGTCTCCGGTCACAAATGCGGAAACCAATCCGCTGCCGACCTTGTCCCATCCCAGGAACTGGACGTTGGCCGCTTTCATCATTGCATCGACCGCTTCGACCAGGGAAACAAACCCTTTGGTCTCGATCATGCCCAGCGCTTCATTGATCTGTGCCATCT
>CAKQNH010000446.1 GCA_934255105.1 uncultured Pirellulaceae bacterium | reverse complement strand
CGTTTCCATAGCTCCGGATAGGCGTTGTGACGATTCAATTGCCGCGCCACTTTGCCGAGAAACTCAGGTGGCTGGCTGTTGCTCGTATAACCCAATCGTGCTAGTCTTATAACCACCTCTAGAGGAGTTGCGGGCATTATCTGCCGAGCTTTTCGCGCTCGAAGACCCGCTTGCCGTTTCATGTCTTAGCTGGAAAAAGAAAGCGCCCGCATGTCTTCCGATAGCAAATACAAGCTCGAATATATTTGGCTCGACGGTTATCTACCAGAACCCAATCTGCGTGGCAAAACGAAACTTGCCGCCAGAGCGCCCAAATCAGTCGCTGATTGCGAGGTCTGGGGATTTGACGGCAGTTCTACGCGACAAGCCGAAGGCAAAAGTTCGGACTGCGTTCTTCAGCCTGTTGCATTGTACCCTGATTCGGGACGAAAGAATGCATTTCTGGTGATGTGTGAAGTCTTGATGCCCGACGGAAAGACGCCGCATCCATCGAACTTTCGGTCCACCGTGGCCGAAGATGCCGACTTGTGGATCGGCTTGGAGCAAGAGTATTTCTTCACCGAAGGGGGCCGACCGCTGGGATTTCCCGCCGATGGCTATCCCGCTCCGCAGGGTAAGTATTACTGTGGCGTAGGCTACGAATCGATGGGGGATATCGCGCGGCAAATCGTCGACGAGCACCTGGACTTGTGCCTGGACGCCGGTATCAACCACGAAGGAATCAATGCCGAAGTAGCCAAGGGACAATGGGAGTTCCAGGTCTTCGCCAAAGGGTCGCGCAAGATCGGCGACGACATGTGGATCGCGCGCTATTTGCTGCTGCGTCTGGCAGAGAAGTACGCTCTGGGAGTTGAGCTGCACTGCAAGCCGGTTAGCGGCGATTGGAATGGGTCTGGCATGCACTGCAACTTTTCCACCAAGTTCATGCGTGAGGAGGGTGGCGAGGCGTACTTCAACAAGCTGATGACGGCCTTCGAAAAGTATGCCAACGAGCACATCGCCGTCTACGGACCCGACAACCACTTGCGACTGACGGGGCTGCACGAGACGCAGTCGATCGACAAGTTCAACTGGGGCGTAGCCAATCGCGGCGCATCGATTCGCGTGCCACACTCGTTCATCAACAATGGCTACAAGGGTTACATAGAGGACCGGCGTCCGAACTCACAGGCTGACCCTTACAAAATTGTGTCGCGCGTGCTGAGGACGATTCAGTCGGTCGAATAATCCAGATTAGACAGTGATGCAAGAAGCAAAAAATACGCAGCGAGCGCTGGTGCGAATCGGTTTCGACGGGCGTGTCTACAAACTTTTTCGTGGACCGCAGGCCGAAACGCGATTCGCCAATGAAGTCCGCGTGCTGCAGTATTTGGAAGCTCGCAAGTGTCCGTTCGTACCCCGCTTGCTCGATTTCTCACCAGAAACTCTAGAGATTGTCACTTCCAACTGCGGCGCTCGTGTGCAGCACATCACCGATGACCGGGTGAAGGAGCTATTTGGCGAGCTGGAAAAGTATGGCGTGCGGCACGACGATCCGTTTTCACGGAATATCACCTACCGGGCCAGCGATGGTATTTTCTGTGTGATCGATTTTGAGTTTGCTGAGATCATTGGCCAACCCATCGAAGTCGCTCCAGCCACTGTGGCCTCGCGACAGTCGACCGCGCAACATCTGCGTTGGTCGGGGACGACACATCCCGGCCGCTTCCGACCCAATAATGAAGACCGGTTCCTGGCGTTGCTGCTGGACAAACAGGGGATTCGTTACTTGGGCAAGTCGGGGGAGGCCTCGGTTGAGAAGAACGATTGCATTTTTGCAGTCAGCGATGGCATGGGAGGCGAACGCTCAGGTGAGTTCGCTAGCCGGATTGCCATCGAGAAAATCACGATGCAGCTTCCCAAGCAATTTGGTCTGGGCGAGGACCGCTTCTCAGCCTACAGCCATGACATTTTGGTCGAGCTGTTCAAGAGCATCCACAATGATATGCTCAAGCTTGGCCAGTACGATGTGAACTGTCTGAATATGGGGGCCACGTTGACGTTGGCCTGGTTCCGTCGGGGGCGAGTATATTTCGGGCACATTGGAGATACTCGACTGTATTGCCTGCCTGCCGCCGGTGGCATACAGCAGATCACCGAGGATCACACGCACGTTGGTTGGCTCCGCAGGCAGGGGCAGCTCAACGAGCGCGAAGCACGGATGCATCCACGCAAAAACGTATTAGCTCAAGCCTTGGGTGCCGGGCATCGCTACTTGGTGCCACAAGTCGGTGTGTTGGACTACGATGTGGGCGATCGCTTTGTGCTCTGCTCCGATGGCGTCGTCGATGGACTGTGGGATCGCGGTATCGAAGACATTGCTCGCGGCGGCGATGCCACCTGCCCCGTCGGCACGCCTGCTGAGCAACTGGTTGAGCGCGCCGTCCAGGAATCGGGTCGCGATAACGCCACAGCCGTGATAGTCGAAGCGGTCTAATCGCTCAATGTACCTCAACGCAATGTAGCTCGACTCAATGTGGCTCGACTCAATGTGGCTCGACTCAATGTAGCTCGACTCAATGTAGCTCGACGCTCCGCCGTCGGTATTGCTTTTCCCTTCGTAGAACGGGCACTCCTGCCCGTTTAATATCCCACAACTTTTTCACGAACTTTTTCCCTCTCGATTTTCTTGCGTTAGCTCTGTCGCGCTGGATCCTCTCCCCCCGGAGAGGTCGAGCCTAAGCGAGGGAGAGGGCAAGCGCAATCTACATCTGTGCAAACCGTCTTCGCCCTCCCCCTCGCCTAGGCTCGACCCCTCCCGCTGCGCGGGCAGGGGTACGATTCGCGTTGGCAGCGGAACGACTTCCGCCGGCCAGGAATAACTTGTGGGGTCGTGCTCCGATGGTTCCGCTACGCTGCACCATCGGCTATCGAAATCCACGGTTCCACCGCTAATTGTCGTCACATCCGTCGCAGCCAGACAAGTTTCGCTAGTCGTCAGGGATTCTGTGGTAGGAAAACTGCAGTTCAGAGCGCATGAGCGTTACGGCGATGTACGTTTCTCCATCGAAATGAACAATACGGCTAAATCCGTCAGCTTTCAAAACACTTCGCCAAGGGGAAAACATGCCTCAGACCAAATCGCCCAGTGAACTTGAAGTTACCATCGATCGCCGCCGCAAAGAGCGCCGCACTGCTGCAGAAGTCAGTGCAGAAATCACCGCAGACAAGCTCAAAACAAAAAACGCTGCCGTCAAAAAGCAGATTGCTGCCGAGGCCGCCCCAGCCAAGGTATTCAACGAACCACGTCGCCGCAAAGAACGCCGCCGCCAGATTGATCCCACCACTTGTGAACGCGATTACAACGCCGACGAGATCGACTTCATGCAGGCTTTCGACGCTTATAAACGCTCCAGTGGCCGCATGTTTCCAACTTGTAGCGAGATCCTGGAAGTGGTGCGTAGCCTAGGCTATACCAAGCTCAGCGACGAAGAGCGCGAGCTGTTGGCCAGCCTCGAAGAGGTAGAGGCTGAATTGGTCAACATCTAGAAACCGAACGCTTCTGCATCCACGGGGCGGGCATTCTGGATATAATTAGGAGTGGCCAGCGCACTGCGGCCACCCTTTAAAGGTGCGCTGGACACTTCGCTGCCCACCCACCTTTAACAGCGTTCGTACCCATGTTGCACGCACTGCTGCACCTCCCGCCTCGCATTTACTGTGTACAGGTTTATTCTGTATGGGGGTATCGGTTTCTGCTTCCGCTGATTGTCTGGCTGGTATGCTTCACGTTGCCGACGACTGCGCAGGATTCGTCTGCAGATCTGGCCCAGCAAGTGCGTTCGATTTTGTCGAATCGTTGTTTTGCTTGTCATGGACCGGACGAGGCGGAGCGCCAGGGTGGATTTCAGCTCGACAAACTCAGTTCGATGTTGGCGGAAGCCGATTCCGGATTGCGACCCGTCGTCCCAGGCCAGCCACAGCAGAGTGAATTGTTGCGGCGAATCCTCGCCGATGATGAAGATGAGCGGATGCCGCCGGCCGAGTTTGCCAAGCCGTTGAGCGCGGCCGAAATTCAAGCCATCGAAGCGTGGATTGAGCAGGGTGCTAAGTTGCCCGAGCATTGGTCCTTCGTGGCACCCGAGCGTCCGTCACTGCCTGATGCACCATCCGAAATTCATCCAGTCGACCGCTTTGTGCGGCACCAACAGGCGTTACGTGGTTTACAACCATCGCCTGAGGCAACTCGATCTGAATTACTGCGGCGTCTGAGCCTCGACTTGACCGGCCTGCCTCCTACGGTTGAAGAAGTGTCGCGGTTTGAGTACGCCACCGCTGCGGATGCATACGAACGAGAAGTCGACCGCCTGCTCGCCTCTCCGGCCTTCGGTGAACACTGGGCGCGCAAGTGGTTGGACCTAGCGCGCTATGCAGATTCGGCCGGCTACGCCGATGATCCACCGCGCACCATCTGGGCCTACCGCGACTGGGTTATTCAAGCTCTCAATCAAAACATGCCCATCGATCAATTCACGATCGAGCAACTGGCCGGCGACCTACTCCCCAATCCAACTCAGGATCAATTGATCGCCACCGCTTTCCATCGCAATACGTTGACCAACAATGAAGGTGGCACCAACGACGAAGAGTTTCGTACGGTGGCGGTCGTCGATCGCGTCAACACTACCATGGCCGTCTGGATGGGCGTCACCATGGCTTGTGCCCAGTGCCATACCCATAAATTCGACCCATTTACGCATGAAGAGTATTTCAAACTCTACGCCATCTTCAATCAATCCCAGGATGCTGATCGCCGCGATGAAAGTCCTGTGATCGAACTGTTCACCAAGGAGCAACTCTTGCAGCAGCGGCAGACAGCCGAGCGGTTGGCGCAGCTCCAGTCGCAACTGGCCAAACCCACTGCGCAGTCGTTGGCGGGATTCGCCCAGTGGCAGGAGAC
>CAKQNH010000445.1 GCA_934255105.1 uncultured Pirellulaceae bacterium | reverse complement strand
CAAACTCAAACTCAAACTCAAACTTACAGAACTGCGAGTTGAGTTTGAGTTTTCAAGAAACTTCTGTGTCGAGGGCACAAAACTTGCGAGGACGCAAAGTACATTCGCTACCAGATTATTCGCAATCTCCGGCATTAACCAAGGCTGCTCGTTAGAACAGGAAACTCATGCGTGGGTGATTACTTCGATACCGAGCGATAAAAATACGTGTGTAGGCTGTGGCGTATGCGCTGTTGGGGGGCTGGACACTTCTGGAGCGGCCACCCACTATAGTTCAGAGTTGTGAATCATTTCTTTCAGGCACTTCTTTACTGCTTATTACCTAACCTAAGGATCTGATTGTGATTGTAGGAGTACCGGCTGAAGTTAAGCAGGATGAGTACCGCGTGGCCATGCTACCGGTCGGCGTGGAAGCGTTGGTGGGGAGTGGGCATCGCGTTTTGTTTCAGTCGGGGGCGGGCCGGGAATCGGGACTCCCCGACGCAGCTTACGAGCAGGCTGGCGCGCAGTTGGTCGCCTCGCTGGAGGACGTCTATCAAGAGGCCGAATTGATCGTCAAAGTCAAAGAGCCGCAGCCCAGTGAATATGGGCTGATCCGTCGCGACCAGACGCTGTTTACGTTTTTTCACTTCGCGGCCAGTCGCGAACTGACTCAGGCCATGCTCGATAGCGGTTGTAATTGCCTAGCCTACGAGACCTTGGAAGACGCTCACGGCAGGCTGTCGCTATTGACACCGATGAGCGAAGTCGCAGGGCGAATGAGCATTCAACAAGGTGCCAAATTTCTGGAACGCCCGCAGCGGGGACGCGGCATTCTGTTAGCAGGCGTACCCGGCGTAGCTCCCGCGCATGTGACCGTACTGGGGGGAGGTGTCGTAGGGGCCAACGCGGCCAAGATAGCTGCGGGATTTGGTGCGGAGGTAGCTATCCTGGACATCAACATGGATCGCCTACGATATCTGGACGACGTCATGCCCGCCAATGTAAGCGCCCTGTTCAGCGATCGCCATACGATTCAAGATCAACTGCGATTGGCCGATCTAGTAATTGGCGCGGTGTTGATTCCCGGTGCCAAGGCACCGTGTTTGGTGCGCCGTGAAGACCTGCAACTGATGAAAGCGGGCTCAGTTATCATCGACGTGGCCATCGACCAAGGGGGCTGCATCGAAACCAGTCGGCCTACCACGCATCGCGAGCCGACATTTTTGGTAGACGACGTGGTTCACTACTGCGTTACCAACATGCCTGGCGCGGTTGGACGCACTAGCACATTTGCACTGTGCAATGTGACGCTACCTTGGGTCATGCGTTTGGCGGAGGCTGGTCTACAGGCTTGCCTGACCCAGTCGCGATCACTTCGCAGCGCCGCCAACATATTGGCGGGCCAGGTCACCAATCGCTCCGTCGCCACCGCCTTCGATCTACCCTTGGCAAGCGTCCCCGATTAATTACCCTGCTTAATTAACCCTGATTAATTAATTGCTAAATGGGTCGCTGGCACCGGCACCAAACGGATCTGCAGCGGGTTTGTCTCCGGCCGGCGTGGCTGGTGCTGGGGAGCCGAATGGGTCGCTGGCATCGCCAAATGGATTGGCACCCGCAGCAGCTTCTCCCCCCATGTTGAACGGGTCTTGGCTGGGCGCGGCCGCCGGCGCCTGAGTAGCGGCCGGCTCGCTTTGCTCAGCCTGGCTCTCCTCACCCGCAACCAGAGGCTCGACCAACTTGGGCAGCTTCGACCGGAAGGGACGCAAGCACTGGAGACGGCCTGCCGTGTCGACCACATACACTCGATCGCTGGTTTGATTGATGATGGTGGCGGCCATCGGAATGGCCTGGCTGCTGGCAACCAGACGACCGCTTTCAATATTGATGGCGGCCAGGCTGCCGGACAGAGTTGTGCAGTATAGATTGCCGGCTGCCACACTTAGCGGCTGTAGGATTCTCAGGCCCACTTCGGTCCACAGCAGGGCACCCTCGCTATCATCGATGCACATCAGTCGCCCTGATTCGTTGGCCACGTAGACTCGGTCGCCAATCACCAACGGGGGCGCGGTCAGTGGCTCACCGGTCGTTAAATCCCACTTCAAGTTTTCCAGTTTGGCATCGACGCCGATCTTGGCCAGCACCCCTTCGGTCGAACCGACGTAGAACGCATGATTGCCCGCCGCCAGACAGCCGCTCAGGGAGGAAGCGGCCGCGAAGCGCGTCCACATTCCGGGCGTATCTCCGCCGCGCATGGTGTACATGAAGCCACTGGACGTGGCGATCGCACAAAACGATTGATCGACCAAAGAAACGGGTTGGCCCACGGCGGCACCCGAAATTTGGGCCGTCCAAGGGATGACGGTCGTGCCCAGTCCGTAAGCTTCGACGCGGCCGCGGAAATCGGACACATAGGCTAGCTTTCCAGCGACGGCCAAGGCGATGGACGAACCGTATTTCAGCTCTTTTCGCTGGAGTTGCTTGCCTGTCTGCCAGTCCAGCAGGTACAGGTGCCGACCGTGGATCAAGGATACTCCCGCTGCGGAAAGCGCCGCTGGTTGCGCCGGCGCTGTGGTCGCTCCGCAAGCACTGCTCCATATCATTCGCCCGGTTTCAGCATCGATGTTCTGTACCAACCCGTCGCTGGTCACAACAACTAAACGAATGTTGGGGACGTTGGTTTCGATGACTTGAAATCCATCGTTACGCCCTAATAGTCGCGCCGCGCGCTCGCCAGCCAACTGCTTGGCCACTTCGATCCCGATCGGTTTTCCTTTGGAATCGACATCCGCAGCGGAGATCTCAATCGTGCGTCCCCCCGCTAGATCCCCGGATCCCAAATCGACGGTGGCGTACTTGCGAGGTGGGGAGGCATCGACCCACAGAGTAGCGCTGGCAATGCCACGCCCGAATTTTGGAAGCTGCAATTGAGTTTGCCAAGCTATCTCCAAACCCAACTGCCTAGCATCGACCGCAGTCACCTGCGCACTGGCGACTGGCGTCCAGCCCGGCCACGCACAGGCAGCCAGACAAACACAGGAGAATTTAAGCAGCAGGCGGTAGCGACGAGCTTGCATGGGTGGGTCTCCTCCAGAGACAGCACAGAATGTATGGATAAGGTTAGCCGGAATCGCTATTTGCGTCCGCCCCTAGCAGAAATCTCTCGACTGTAAAAAGTATAGTCGAAGTCGGGCGGAATGGTAGTTTTCCGCGACTCAAAGTCTGGCCGTCGGGCTATTTCCCCGCGTTGTGCATTTGGTGGCACTCACGGGCAAGCGTATCTATTTTATACCCCACTGCCTTTCACGACCCCAGCGAACTCGCCTCGCGGGTGACGAGGTTTTGAAGCTAGTGCTCCGTGCAGACTAAGTCTTGGGGTTGCAGCTTTAACTGTAGAACGGTTGTCTCAACCGTTTGCCTCGTAGAACGGTTGTCTCAACCGTTTGCCTAGTAGAACGGTTGTCTCAACCGTTTGCCCTGTAGAACGGTTGTCCCCAGCCGTTTGCCTCGTAGAACGGTTGTCTCAACCGTTTTCCGTAGCAGTTGGGACAACTGCTCTACGTTTTCCGTAGCAGTTGGGACAACTGCTCTACGTTTTCCGTAGCAGTTGGGACAACTGCTCTACGTTTTCCGAAGCAGTTGGGACAACTGCTCTACCGTTTTACCGCTTGCCAGCATTGATTTAACACATCAGGGGTTGTCAAAATAGGCTTGTAGCCGTAATCTAAAGGTAAAAGCCAAGCCACGAAGTTTGTCTGCTAGGCCACACCGAGTCACTTGTCCTTAACGGAACCCCCATGGATACCACTTGCTTGGACCATATTCGCCCCATCGATCAGGTGGTGCTGGATTTGCTCCGGCAGTACCATAGTTTGTCGATTCAGACGTTGACGGAGAAGCTGGAGGTGACCGCCACAGCCGTTCGTCAACGACTTGAGCGATTGGTGCAAGTGGAATTGGTGGGACGTCGCAAGGCGGGCGTTGGGCGTGGTCGACCGCAGTTCCATTACTTCCTAACACCGCTCGGGATGCGGTATGCCTCGGCGAGCTATACCGACTTGGCGGCGGCCCTGTGGCACGAGATTTTGGAACTGCCCAATCCGCTGCAGCGCAAGCGAATTCTTCGGCGAGTAGCCAAGCGGATGGGAGAGGATCTAAGGGATTCGCTCCCCACCGGCGGCGATTTGACCGAACAGTTTACTGCTGTGGCTTCAGTTTTGGGGCGCCGCAAGGTGCCCGCTAGCGTCAACGCCGATGGAGAGCTCCCCGTCCTGGAGATGCACGCCTGCCCCTATCCCGAGTTGACCGGCGACGACCCCAGTCGCCAACTCTGCGAAATGGAGCAGGAGATGATCAGCCAGGCCGTGGGGCAATTAGTTCAGCTAGATTGTTGCCGCCTGGACGGGCATCAACATTGCCAGTTTCGTCCCGTTGTCCAACCCGTCGGGTAGCACCTGGACCCGTTAAATTTAAACAAGCAGAAATTTTGGCGCGGGTCAACTTCACCCAGTTGTAGTGAAGCCCACAGCCATGCATCCCTTTTCATTCCTTAGCACTCCTTCAATTTAAAGAATCTGAATTCGATGAGCCACGTCCTTAAGATTGAAAACCTACACGTATCGGTCAACGGCAAGTCCATTTTGCACGATGTCAACCTAGAGATACAGCATGGTTCCACCCACGCCTTAATGGGGCCCAATGGTTCCGGAAAAAGCACGTTGGGGCTGGTGATCGCTGGGCATCCAGGCTACGAAGTCACCCAGGGGAACATCACGCTAGACGGCGTCGACCTGTCCGGGATGGAGGCAGACGGCCGCGCACGAGCCGGCATTTTCATGGCCTTCCAACGCCCAGTGACGGTACCAGGGGTGAAGATGGCTGACTTCCTGCGACATGCTACGACCAACGTACGCCGACCAGATCGCAAGGAGGGGGAGGAGCTGATCACCATGCGCGA
>CAKQNH010000444.1 GCA_934255105.1 uncultured Pirellulaceae bacterium | reverse complement strand
GCTCAGCGGCGGAAAGAGTGCTACGGGCGGAGATGCACTGGGCGGCGGACGCGTGCTTCTGAGCTAAACGCGCGGCTCGGCCTCGAATTGTTTCGTACCGAACTGTTTTCTCAGCACCGTTTTGCCTCGAACTGTTTTATCCAGAACCGTTTTATCCAGAACCGTTTTATCCAGAACCGTTTTGCCCAGAACCGTTTTGCCCAGAACCGTTTTGCCCAGAACCGTTTTATCCAGAATCGTTTTGTACCGTTTGGCGTTTCGTGCTACCAGGGTCTGCGCCAAAGCTACGACAAGTCGCAGCAGTACAAAGAGCTTCAGCGCAGCTCATGGGCTTCAAGGCGAGGCTAGTTAGTACGCTTGCCAGCTTGTGTAGTGAAACCGCCCCCGATTGGCGCGAGGGCTACCTTGGAGTGCTGCGACTTGTCGTAGCTTTTCGGCTGTAGCTCAGCGGCGGAAAGAGTGCTACGGGCGGAGATGCACTGGGCGGCGGACGCGTGCTTCTGAGCTAAACGCGCGGCTTGGCCTCGAATTATTTCGTACCGAACTGTTTTACCCAGAACGGTTTTACCCAGAACGGTTTTGTACCGTTTGGTGTATCGTTCTACCAGGGTCTGCGCCAAAGCTACGACAAGTCGCAGCAGTACAAAGAGCGTGACTTCGGCCTGGATTTCTGCTTGCCCGATAGCTAGTTCTATGGTTTGGCCGCTTGCTCGATGCGCTGCTGCAGCAGTAGAGACGAGGGAGAACTGTCCGAGCGGTTGACGTTTTCGGCGGCCCAGCGCTTGGCTTCGGGCCAGCGCTTGAGCGACTCGTACAGCAGTGCAACCGCTTCGGAATATAGAGCATCGCGGGGTTCTAGTTCGGCGGCGCGCTCTAGCGGTACCAGCGCTGCTTCTAGCTGGCCGTCCAGGTAGAGGGCTAGTCCGTAGCGGTATTGTAGCGGTGCCGCGTCGGCCAGCAGTCCGACATCGCGGGCCAGCAAAACCAGTTCGGCTTTCCGCAGGCGCTCGATCTCTTGCCGCAGCATCTTTTGCGATTCCTCGTTTGCGGTGCCCGGCGGAGTTGCGTCCAAGTTCTCGGCCAACAGCGCGGCCAGATTCGAGCGTGCTCCAACGGCTTGCGGCTCTACGGCGATGGCCGTTTCGTAATGCGTGATGGCTTGCTGCAGTCGGCCTTGGCGAGTGGCGATGAGCCCTAGTTCCACGTGCGCCCCCGCGCGGTCCCCCTGGTATTCGAGCCCCTCGATCAATTCGCTCAGCGCGCTGCGCCAAGCCGTTCCCGCCGATGCGCTGATCAATTCGCGGGGGAACTCTAGCAGGCTGCGAGCTGCCTCGATACGCACGCTGCGGAGCGGGTCCCGCAGCGCGCGCTCAAGCTGCCCAACCGCCAGAGTCATCTGTGGATGTCCCAGCAGGGCTCGGGCGGCGGCGCTGCGGACCAGCGGATGTGCGTCATCGATCGCATCGCTGGCCGCTACGCCAGCTTGCCGCGGATCGATACGCGATAGAAGCTCCAGCCCGGTGGCGCGTGCAATCGCAGGTGCCTCCGCGCCGCGGCGCTCCAGCAGCGATGTCAACTGCTGGCTGGCCGTCGCTTCACCGCGTTGTCCGGCTGCGAGAGCCACTCCGAAATGTTCATCCCGCCGTCGATCTTTGCCGTACCACTCGTCGCAGGCCGCATCGCACCACGCATCGGCACGGCGCAGTTCCGCCTGCACCTCTTGGTCACCGCTGCGCGCGGCCGCCATCCAATCTTGATAGAGTTTCAGACTCGCACGCTTCTCTTCGGCCACGTTTTCGATGTTCAAATGGCAACCGGTACACGCATTGGGGGTATCCAGTTGCAGGCTCAAATCCGGGCGCGGAATGCGCAGCGAGTGGTCGTGGCGAGCGTCGACGGCCATATAGGTGGTGGTGGGCATGTGGCAGTTGACGCACTGTGCGGCGGCGGTGCCGGGCTGGTGGCGATGGTGGGCCACCGAATCATACTTGGCTTGTGGGTGTTGATGGCACGAAGTGCAAACCTGATTTCCCTCGTGCTTCAGCCGCGCCGTGTGGGGATCGTGGCAGTCGCTGCAACGAATGCCCTTATGGTACATCTTGCTCTGGATAAATGAGCCATGCACATAGTCCTCGTCGAGCACTTGACCGTCGGGATAATAGGTCGGCTCGGTCAATAGTTGGTTGGTGTAGAAGTCGTAATAGTTGTCTCCAGCGCGAAAGCCTTCGTACAGTGTGCTGCGGCGGCTGTGGCACGGCGCACAAGCTTGTATTTGGTTTTCAGCACTAGCCTTCAAATTAGCTAGGCCGTAGCCGCGCTGGCGATTCCAGCCGGGAAACCACTTGGCGGCCAAGTCGACGTGCACGCTGCCCGGACCATGGCAGGCTTCGCAACTGACATGCATCTCAACGAAGGTGGAATGGTACGAACCGGGAATATCGCCCAAGGGGACGGGGTCGGGGAGTGCACTGGGCGACGGCGGCACGAAATTCTTGTGAAAGTCTGTGCTGTGGCAGTCGGCGCACATGTTATTCCACCGCTGAGCGACTCCGGTCCAGTGCAAGTCATCGCTGGCGGCCAGTTTCTCAGGCACATCTGGAGGTGCTAGGTAGAACCATTCTTTGCGCTCTGTATCCCAACTAAGTCGCAGGACCTGCACGCGCGGTATTCCGCCTGTGGCCAACGTGCTGGTCGCTGAGTCGGTTGCCGAACTGGTTTCTGAGTCGGTTTTTGAATCGGCTTTTAAGTCGCTGCTATTGGGGAACTCGACCATGTATTGTTGAAGAGGCGTGACGCCGAAAACGTACTTGACTTCAAACTCTCCCAGCTTGCCGTCGGGGCCTTCGGTACTCACCATAAACTTGTCGCCGCGGCGGAACATGCGGCTCGTCACGTCGTGATGCACGTAGCTGGCATTATCGAAGTCGGCCAGGACGCTTGCCTGCGTGGCTGGTTGCATCGCTAGCTGGTGGTGCGAGTCGAGCATTTGATGGGCTTGATCGCTGTGGCACTCGGCGCATTTCGCTTGGCCGACGTAGCGTGCCTGGGATAAATCGTAGGGAGCCGCCTCGCGGCCTGAGTTGCAGCCCACCAGTAGGCCAGCCATCACCCAGCCCAAGAGAGGCGCAAGCTGGAAGCGGAAGTCGGCAAGACTTTCGGTCTTTCTGGGGAGTCGAAACTCTTGGCGAGTTCCGCTACAGCTCGAATACCCCATGGATTTTTCGAGGTAATCAAGTGCAGCCAAATCGGCGGGCTTCCCTGGGCTTAATGGCATCGCTTATGGTGGTCACTTGGCTGGGAGTGGGGAATGGAGGGCTGGGGGTTATTGGATCTGAAGGGAGCCGTCTGGCACAGATTTAGAACGGCGAAGGGAGCGACTGCAGCTTGGCGAATCCATCTCCGCGGACGATTAAAAACACTCCCAAGCCGATGAATATGCTGGCCACAATGATGGCTTTCACGGGTGCTTTATTCTCGCTCCAATTCATGAGGCCATAGGGAAATGAGAACAGCAGCGGCAGGCAGAAGCTGGCCAAGCCTTTGCCGAGGGATTTGGTAAAGCCGAAAAACGTAATGCTCAGGTGGGCAAAGGTGACGATGGCCAAACCGGTGATCAAGGAAGTCATGCCCAGGACGGTGAAAACCTGCAATCGCTGTAGGGCGCCGATAAAGGTGTTTTCGGGGCCCGGTTCCCCGAAGTGACCATCGACCAAGATGATTCCGGCCGCGCACAAGGTCATGGCACCGATCAAAAACGACATGATCACCCACCACGGCATCGATGACCGGTCGCGGCGCATGTCCATATCCAGGTCGCGAACCATGTTGTCCGAGGCCTCTTGTAGAAACGGATTGTCGAACTCCGGTCGCAGAGTCTGCGCGTCGAAGCCCACCAACTGTTCGCCTTGTTCAAAGTGCATGCCGCATTTGGTACACATCACCGCTCCGGGGCGGATGTCGGCAGAACACTTGGGACAGACCGGCCCCGTCCGCTGTTTTAGGCCCGCATCGTCCAGCAGTGAGTCCATCAGCCCAGTCGGTGCGCCCACCGCGGGCTTGGCTGCCGCGGGCCTGGCTGTCGCAGGTTTGGCTGCTGCGCCCTTGGTGGCTGGAGTTGCTGCCGCCGTAGCCGTTTTGGGCACCGGAACCTTCACCGACTTTTGGCACTTGGGGCACTTGCCCGTCTTGCCCGCAAAATTGTCGGGGACACTCAGCACATGTCCGCAGCTACATTTAAATTTGATAGGCATATCGCGCCGAGTCCTAAAACGAACATGGGATCCAGTGTACCTGCTCTATTTTGATCGCTGGCTAGCAATTCGACAACTCGCCAGCTCTGCGAAGCACTCCAGAAACCAGCTTAAAGCCAGACTATTTCAAATGCTCTTCAATCCAGCCCTCGAGCTCTTGCCAGTCGACCGTGGGCAATTTCGACAGATCGGGCCGCAGTCGCACGGCTTCGTGAATGTAGACATGCTGAATTTCGCTTTGGGCTTGGTCGGTATTCCAGTGGACCAGCACGCGAATGCAGTTGGGCAGCGAACCCGGAACCTCGATCTCGTAGCCGCACAGCAGTGGGACTTCGATCCACCCGAGCTGCCGCGCGGCCAGGGCAGGGAACTCAGCGTTGACGTCGCGCGTGACGGTAAAGATCGCGCTGGCGATATCGGAAGACTCCATTTTGTTGCGGCGGATCATCAGGGCCAGCATTTGTCGCGTAGCTTGCAGGATCGCATCGCGAGTATTTTCTTGTACAGTGGTAGCTCCGCGGACACCGCGACACTTGATGCTCATGATCGAATTGGCCGATTGTTTTGTGGTTTTAGCCAGGATTGGGCTGTCAAGGGGTGCTCGCAGCCAACTGTGACTGCGATAATATATCAGCAATCAATTACCCAGCCACCCAGACCAGCCATCTGCCGAGAACTTCACGCATGGACCG
>CAKQNH010000443.1 GCA_934255105.1 uncultured Pirellulaceae bacterium | reverse complement strand
GCGCTGTCGTGGGCATCGCCTGGACCGAGCTATCCAGCGGACGCATGGAGGCGGGGATATTTCCGCGCGCTAAACTGCTCGACGAACTGGCCAGGCTCGAACCGTCCGAAGTCCTCATCCGCGAAGATGATGCGATTCTTTCGCCAGGTCACGACGCCGATTGGGCAATCGCGCTGCGCCCCACTTGGCAGTTCGGTGCTACCGAGGCCACGCGGCAATTGTGCCAGCACTTCGGCACTCAGAACCTAGAGGGTATGGGGTGGAACGAAGAGCAGGATGGACTGGCTATCGGCGCGGCGGGTGCCATCTTAGCTTATCTGCAGGAGACCCAAAAAACATCGCTGGGACACATTCGGCAGTTGCTCCCCTATCGTTCGGGGCAGACTCTGGAGATCGACGCAGCCACGCGCCGCAGTCTCGAACTCACGCACACCATGCGCGACCGCGATCGCCGTGGTTCGCTCTTAGCCGTGCTGGACGAGACGCAGACCCCGATGGGAGCTCGCCGCCTGGCCGCTTGGCTCGCCTCGCCCCTGCTGGACAAAGCGGCCATCGAACTGCGTCAGGGGGCCGTGGCCGAACTGCTAGGCGACAATCGTCTGCGCGGTAAGCTTCGCGAATCGCTCGGCGAAGTCTATGACCTGGAGCGGCTTCTCGGGCGAGTCGCCACGGGGCGAGCCAGCCCACGCGACCTGCGGCAAGTCGGCGTGACTCTCTCACAACTCCCAGGAATAAAAGCCAGCCTGGTCAATCGAGAAAGCTCACGCATCGCTGAACTCGAAGATGGCCTGCTGCTGTGCGAATCGCTCAGGGATCAGTTGTTGTCGGCGCTGTGCGAAGAATGTCCCCTGCACCTCCGCGACGGTGGTTTTGTACGCGACGGCTTCGATACTGAACTGGACGAACTTCGGCGACTAGCCTCCGGTGGCAAACAGTGGATCGCCGAATATCAAGCGCAGCAAATCCAGCAAACCGGTATCACCAGTTTGAAAGTGGGCTACACCAAGGTCTTTGGTTACTATTTGGAAGTGACCAACGTCCACAAAGAAAAGATTCCACCCCACTTTGTCCGCAAGCAAACGCTCAAAAATGCTGAGCGCTACATCACCGACGAACTGAAGCAGTATGAGACCAAAGTCATCTCCGCCGATGAACAGGCGCTGGCCCTAGAACTGGAACTGTTTCAACAACTGCGCGGCCACGTAGCCGAGCACTTGCAGGAACTGCAGCAGGTGGCCGCTGTGTTGTCCGAGCTAGATGTGCTGGCCGGACTGGCCGAGTTGGCCAAACGCCAAGACTACGTGCGGCCGGAAATAGTCGAAGAGAGCGAGCTGGAAATTATCGAAGGCCGCCATCCCGTACTCGATGCGGCCACTCCCAAAGGGACCTTTGTTCCCAATGATTGTCAGTTGGGAAATAGTGCCGGGACGATCATGTTGATCACTGGGCCCAACATGGCGGGTAAGAGCACCTACATCCGGCAGGTAGCGCTAATTACTTTGATGGCTCAGCTCGGCAGCTTCGTTCCCGCCCGCCGCGCTCGTATCGGGCTGGCCGACCGCATCTTCGCGCGGGTCGGTGCCAGCGACGAACTGTCGCGCGGGCAGAGTACGTTCATGGTCGAGATGGTCGAGACCGCGCGCATTTTGAACACCGCCTCCGATCGCAGCTTGATCATCCTGGATGAAATTGGCCGCGGCACCAGCACCTACGATGGCCTGAGCCTTGCCTGGGCCATCGTGGAACACCTGCACGACAAGATCGGTGCACGAGCACTTTTTGCCACCCACTATCACGAGCTGACTCAACTGCAGAACTCGCTACCGGGCGTGCGCAACTACAACGTGGCGGTGAAAGAATGGGACGAAAACATCGTCTTCTTGCATCGCATCGTGCCCGGCGGCGCCGACAAAAGCTACGGCATCCACGTCGCTCGACTGGCCGGCGTTCCGCACGTAGTCAATCAGCGCGCTAAAGACATTCTGGAACAATTGGAAACGGACCACCTCAATCATCGCGGCGACTCCAAAATCACTCCGCCGCGGCGCAAGCCCGACTCGCCCATTCAATTGACGTTGTTTGAAATGGGCCATCATCCACTGATCGACAAGCTGCGCGAGCTAGACGTCTCCACCATCACGCCCCTGCAGGCCCTGCAGTTGCTCGAACAGTGGCAACAGCAACTCGCTCGCGACGCGTAGAACGGTTGTCCCCAACCGTTCCACCGTTCAACCGTTCAACCCTGATTACTCTTGAGCTTGCGTGTATACGAAGTAACCCCTGTAAGCATCGCCCCGCGCACCCTGGCTCGCCACGCGGTTTAACGAGACACCTGCCTACAACCAAATCGCGGCCAAAAATATCGCACAGGCGATCGTGCCGCAGACCGCCTTGCCGACCGTCCCCAGCAACCTTCCCCAGAAGGCTGCATTGCCGATCTGCACGCTGGCATCCCAGTCCTTGCCCGCCCACAGCTCGCCCAGCACGGCACCAGCGAACGCTCCCCCCGCCCCTAGCAGTAGCGATCCGATCAGTGAACCAATGATCGGAATCGGGATCAGCGTGCCGCTGAACAGTCCGACGATCGCCCCCGCTATCGATCCCACGATAGCCAGAACCGTGCCACGTTTAGTGCCACCCATGCGACTGGCACCCAGCGCGCTCGCCGCAAACTCGAGCACCTCACCGATCACAGCCACCACCGCGATAGCTATCGTGGGAACCATCGCCACGTAGCTACGATTCGATTCTGGCAGCGCGAGCCAGCCGATGAAAGCCATGGCGACGATGAGCCAATTGCCCGGCAGGCCCAGCACGTTGGCCCCCCAACCCAAGATGGCCAGCAGTGTGAACAGAGCGGCGATGGAGAGGTCGAGCATAGATGGATTATGAATGAATTGGAATGTGGAAAGAAAACGGATTTAGCCAGTTACGCTTGGCCGTGTGGAACGCCGGAGTGCTCCGAACCAATCTATAATACCCAGCCTCGAAGGACGATGGCACAACGCGCATTTGACTTGGTTTATTGACAACCGTGGAGAGTCTACCCACGGCGAAAAGAGCTAGTACTCAAAATCTGTAGGTTCGGCCCTGTCCATTGCTCCACGTCGGATATGAAGCACCACCACTTGTGGTTCACGAACTAAAAATAACGCGCGGAATTTGCCGACACCTTTTCCAAATTGTAGTTGCCGGATAGTTTCATCGACCAGGTCGTTTTCTGGCGCAAGTGCGCATCGCTCCGCGTTCGTCGCCAGTGTTTCGAGCGCTGCTTCAAAACGAAAAAGCCACTTCGCAGCGGTCGTCGGCGCATGTTCCGCAGCAACTAAATAATAGCTCCGCAAATCGGCCTTAGCTCGTTCGGCAATAAGTACGGAACGTATCATTACTCAGACTCAGTCAATCCGAATTCCTGTTTGAGATCGGAAAATGCTACTGCGAGTGGTTGCACTTTGCCAGCGTGAAAATCGCTAATTCCTTCTTGGACGCCTCTCACCGCTTGAGTACGCTCCTCTCGAAGCCAGACGATTGCCTGAATAATCACTTCTTCACGGGTAGCGTATCTTCCGGTCGAAAATTCCTGTTCTACAAATGGTGCTAAGTCGGGTGGTAATTCAATTTGCATATAAAGCGTTCCTTTAAAAATTCTTGTCAGTGATGAACTTCATTGATCAACCAATGTCGTTTCAATCTCTTCCGATCGCCACGCGGTAAAGGACAATGCGGCTCGGATATCCTCTCGCTCCAAGTATGATATCACTGCCTGTCATGCATTGTTCGTTGTTGAACGGTAGTGGTGCGTAACCCCGACGATGGAGTTGGATTGTTTAAGAATAAGGACCGATTGCGTCTGGTCATCGACTTTCCCCCTTAGTTGCCGCTAACTCCCATTCTCGAATTCACTTGGACCGCATGTTATTCTACACGGGAAGTAGTTGGGGGGCAGCATCGAGAGCTTGCCCCTCGGTCTGAGCGGCCTCTGGGGACACAGCACGTTCGCCGGTAAGTTAGCTGCACCTGACAACGATAACAGGCGACACAGTGCGCTGCGTGCTGGCGTAAGGGAACTACCAGATTATGCCGCTGAACCTTGGGGATTCCGGCCCGATCCGCTAAAATGAGACACACTGGCTCTCCGCCCACATTTAGAGGTATCCTGATGGACACACCTATTTCTATTTCCCCTGAACTTAAGGCGAAAATAGAGCGCGAGGCTGCTGCACGCGGCATCTCGCCATCGGACTTCGTTCGCGAATCGCTTGAAATGGCGGTTACTCGCAAACCATCTGGCGACCCATTGTTTGCAGATACGGCCGTTTACCGCGATGATGGACCAGGGGACTGCGCATCAAATCATGATGATTATCTGTATGGAGACGCGTCGTGATCTTCATCGACACGGGTGCCTTCTTGGCAGGGGGACCAACCGACAGGGTTTTCATCACCGATTGACATGGTGCCAGATGGCAAACTTAACAAACCCCAAGATCATCTGGCTCAAAGGAGTCCTCTTCGCTGCCCTGGGTTGCTTGGCCGCTGGGCTTTTGATTGCACAGATGCCGACTTTTCGTACCGCCGGGCTGCTTGCGATTTCGATCTGGGCCTTCTGCCGTACTTACTACTTCGCATTTTACGTGATCGAACGATACGTTGACCCTGACTTCCGCTTCACCGGGCTGATCGACTTCGCTCGCTATGCTTTGTTCGGAGCCCAGCCTGACAAAAATGGACGCGGCTAGGCTGGCCACCTCGGCAGCGTCCCAAGTCGCCGCGGCATCAATCGCCACTGAGCTTAACACTGTGTTGCAACTGCGATTCTGGAGTCTCAGGGCGCAAGCGCCAAGCGACCATCTTTAGCTCGCCGTAACTGTACTTATCGCCGAAGGAAGCTCTAGCTTGAGCGACTGTGAGTGTGGGATTGCGAGTGAAAAACTCAGTGATGTCAGATAT
>CAKQNH010000442.1 GCA_934255105.1 uncultured Pirellulaceae bacterium | reverse complement strand
GAGCAACCGGTCATCATGCAGTTGCGTTTGAGGCAATGAGAAAAACACTCCGCTAGAACTCCCACACGGGAAAGTTCCCATCCTCCAGCTCTTGAGCGAACGCGAGACACAGTGCTTGCTTTTCCAGCAATGCGTTGTCTGCGGCCGCCTCGGCGAGCGCAGCGGCTTGAGCGAGATCGCCGCCGATGGCGGTGGCCAGGGCCAACGCAATCTGACAACTCCAATCGCTGTCACCAGTCAATTGATTGGCAAGTTCGGCATGTTTCAGGGCCTCGCGGTACACGCGATCTTGGTTGGATGAACGCTGCCGGAATGAATAATAGCACAGCGCGAGTCCGCGGTGGGCGGCGACTTCATTCGCACCGCTTCTCAACAGGACATTCCACTGTTTGATTGCTTGAGTGGGTTCGTTTAAGAGTTGAGCCACCTGTGCGTGAAGCCAGATCGCCTGCGAGGGAACCTCGCCTAGCCTAACAAGTTGCCTCAGTTGCTTTTGAGCTTCCTTCGTCTCTCCACGACGCGCGAGCACCTCAGCCTGAAGGGCGATGGCTACCGGCCAAGCGATGGTCGGTGACTCGAGGAGTTCATCGATCAGCGGTGCGGCTTCGTCGAACCGCTCGAGTCGGACGAGCGTAATGGCTCGCACAACTCGAGCGCTCAAGTTATCTGGATCGGCTCGCTCGAGTTCACGCAGCACCGATTTAAGCTGAATTTCACTTCGTAGACCGGCGATGTCCGCTTGATCTAGATAGCGATCGTACAGCTTGCGTTGGTCAATAAACCATTGCTGGGCTTCCCGGCTGGTATCCTCAAGATGAGTTAGTATCTTCTGTCGGCGTTCGACGACCAGCCGACTCGCCAAATCGAGTTGTTTGATCTGTTCTCCCAGGTTGATCGCTTGCACTGTTTCCAATTGTTGCTGTTGGACATTGTTGCGGCGAGCGAGTACGTCCCAGCGAACCTCGCTGGCTGACTTGTTCGGCATCTGTCCCGGCGGAATAGATGCATTGGGATCGCGAGGAACGGTTTGCATGGCATAATCAAGCTGCAGGAGCTGGAGTCGCATGTTGACTTCCCACAACCGCATGGCGCCCATGACTTCAGCCGACTTGACCTGCCGGAGGTCTTGCTCGCTCTGCTGTAAGCGTGCGTGGGCATCGTCGCGTTGCTGGAGCAATCGACGCCGCGTGGCTAATAACTCCTCCGCATCGCGCTGCAGCCCTTCAAACGTGGCTGCATACGACATGATGCTGGCGAAGGATTGGCGATCTTCGCCTTGGGCGGTGGGCTGAGCTGTGGGCATTGCAAAGGCCGCTAGCAGCCATAGAGCAACGATTTCAGCTCGCCAAATCACACTTTGCATCGCATTATGCTCCACGTCGCGGCCATGGTTTGCGTCAAGCTTGACTTTCGGGGTATCATTTCATCTAATGTATCGTAGGCCAGCGGCGCATAGAACTGTATTCCGCCGGCAAACCTCCTGTTGGACAATTGCTTATCTCAAAGGATAGCATCATGCGTGCGGCAGTACTAATCGGTTCGTGCTTGATTTTGGGCTCTATCTGCGTATTGGCCAACGAGACGGATCGACGGGAGGGTTCCGATCGGCTGCAGCACGTTTTGCAATCAGAAGCCGCAGGTATGGCTGTAGACCGCCGCTCTATACTGGCTGAAGTAGCAGAGTTGAGTCCTGCGGCGCGGTGGCACGTTGGCCAATTCCAGCTTCGGGAGAAGTCGCTCGATTTCAAGGACCTGGATGAGGCTCTGGAATCGCCGCAATTGAAGCGCTACCGCGAGCTTCGTTCCGAAATGCAGGCCGATGCAGAAAGCCATCGACGCCTAGCACTTTGGAGCCATTCGCAAAAACTAGACGCCCAGGCCACCGCGCATTGGCACGCCGTGTTGGCGTTCTCCCCCAACGATGTTCGCGCGCGCAGGGCATTAAGCCATGCCTGGATCGATGGCCATTGGTTCTCGCTCGAAGAGCGACAACGCATAGCGGAAGCTTCTCAGCGTGTCGAAGCCGAGTGGACAAAATGGATGCCACGCCTGCGAAAGATTGTCGATGACATCGCTAGCGCCTCGACGCAGAAGACTAAACGCGGCTTGGCTGCGCTTGAGATGATCGATGATCCGGCGGCGATCTCATCGCTGGAGATCACTAGCCGACAGCTAACTGACGACCATGCTCTGCCCTTTGTGCAAGCCATCGGGCGTTTTCAATCTAAGGCCGCTTGCTTGGCCAGTTGCCGAATCGCCATGGAACGCGCGGGGGAGCCTGCGGGCGAAATGGCGATGAGACAGGTCAAAGCATATCCACTAGAGCTATACGTTCCCGAGCTGCTGAGCTTGCTTCAGGAGCCGGGCAGGACGGAGGTTGAATACCGCTTCAACGCCATGGGCGAATTGCTAATTCACCGCGCCCTATTCAGTGAGACGATGAATGAAAAGCAAGTCGTTCGTCTGCAGCGATTGGTGCGAGTCGCGACCCCTGTCAGTCGCATTCAAAATGTCAATGCCACGGCCAGCGCCCGGATGCCGCAGAACGACCGGCTGACTTTTAAGTCCGGGCTGCTATTCGGAGGCGGAGTCGTCCCCACGCAGATTGCTGCCGATGAAATTGCCGCCTCAAAGAATGCGTTGGAATCTCAAAAGCAGTTCGAACAGCGACTCGAGCGTGCAAACGCCGAACTGAAACAATCGAGTCAAAAGGTTTACAGCCTGCTAGCGAAGACCACAGGTCAGAGTCTGGCGGAGACACCTGCGGCTTGGTGGGATTGGTGGCGTGAAACCAACGTTCGCACCGCATCGCGCAAGCCACTGCGAGATGCGACTTACAGTCAAGTCGACGAGGCTTATATGCAGCTCAAGTGGGCTGCGGTCGGTAGTTTTCGTACCATGTCATGCTTGACTCGCGGCACGCTCGTGCAAACTGAAAGTGGCTTGCGACCCATCGAAACGATCCAAGTCGGCGATTTGGTCTTATCGCAGAACGTCGAATCGGGCGAATTGGGACTCAAGCCCGTTTTGACGACCACGGTCCGTCCTCCCATGCCGACATTGCGAATGCTGACTGAAGCGGGCGAAATACAATCCACGGCCGGCCATCGTTGGTTTGTACCGGGCAAGGGCTGGTTGATGACCAAAGAATTGCAAACCGACATGTTGCTGCACAACGCGAGCGGGACCACGCGAATCGTAAACATGATCGCGGATCCGCTCGAACAGAAGACATTCAATCTGGTAGTCGACGAATACCATACCTATTTCGTTGGCCCCGAGCGTGTGCTTAGCTACGATAACTCAGAACTACAGCCCACGCTGCGCGCCGTTCCCGGCTACGGGCAAATCGTGCTTGCTCCATAGCAAAGTAGCTGGCGGTCCCCCGCGGACCTGCCATCCGCTACAGAGAAGCGTTTCCAGCCATATTCACCAACTGCGGCTAACGCTAATACGGCGCAATTATGCGGCGAAACCTATGCCTGAGTGCGAACCAGCGATCGCGAGATTGCTCTGCATGGTCCAACTCTCTCACGCGACTCGTTCGACGCATCCCTTCGAGTTCGCCTCGACGCACACCACGCATTCTCGTCAAGGCAATTTATTGGCCTCAATTAGCCGGTAGCTTCTCTACCCTGGCATCTCGCCGGCGTCTCATGCATTCCGCCAGTGCGGCAATCAGCGGCTCAAGCCAGTCTTGGCGGTGATCGTAGCTTTTACCTGTCACCTCATTGTAGCGCACGAGGGGTTGAAG
This sequence comes from uncultured Pirellulaceae bacterium, assembly GCA_934255105.1. GTDB lineage: Bacteria > Planctomycetota > Planctomycetia > Pirellulales > Pirellulaceae > Aureliella. The sequence goes on along the minus strand of CAKQNH010000442.1, from coordinate 1,207 downwards.
CCGACGTCTGATGCGAATCGGTTCGCATCGTTTTTGCAGGGGCAGATTGTTGAGAAAGTTGCGGGTTTCTCTCACCATAGTCGCCACAATTGGCTCGGCTTAAACGCTATACTCGTGTTGCAGGGTGAAAAGGAATTTGCAAGCCGTTGGTCATTGTCCTCGTCTTCAATTACTGAAAGTAATCCAATGACAAGCCAAGACTCTAACACAGATGATGCTACTGAATCGAACATTCCTGCTTCACCAGAGGCGCACAGTGCAAATTCAAATGCGAGTGCGAGCGCGCCCCCCGCTGCGCTAGAGGGGAAAAGCAACGGGAAAGTTGCATCGAGCGATTTTTCCAATTCTCCACCAGGAACGGCTGAGTTCATCCCCAGCGGCGTAAGCTGTAATGAGCCGACGTTGGCCGCGACAGAACCGTCTGCGGTGCATTCTCAAGGTCCCAACGAAGAATTGATTCGTATTCTCGCGTTGGAGCCACCGAAACGTGCGGGGAGTCTGGGGAGAGTCGAAGACTACGAAATTTTGAATATCGTTGGTCGCGGTGGGATGGGGATCGTAGCTCGGGCATACGACGAAAGCTTGCACAGAAATGTGGCTATTAAAGTTATGTCTGATCGATTGATCTCCAGCGATCGCGCGCGCAAACGGTTTTTTCGCGAGGCGCGCGCAGCAGCCAGCATCAGCCATCCTAATGTGGTGACGATCCACGCCGTCAAAGAGCGAAATGGTGCTCCCTATCTAGTCATGGAGTTTGTCGAAGGCGACACGCTTCACGAACGCATCCGCTCTTCGACGCCATTCTCATTCGAAGGAGTCGTGCGCATCGGTGCTCAGATTGCCGAGGGCCTTTCTGCCGCTCATCGTCGTGGGATCATTCACCGCGATGTCAAACCAGGCAACGTAATGCTTGAAAATGGTATCGAACGAGTCAAGCTTACTGATTTTGGGTTGGCTCGGCTTGTTGTCGAGAACACCGATTTGACGAGTATGGATAGTATGGTTGGTACACCCGCGTATATGTCCCCAGAGCAAGTCGACGGACTTGAATTGACGCCTGCCAGCGACCTATTTAGTTTGGGGTGCGTCCTGTATGCCATGTTCGCCGGTCGCAGCCCTTTTCAAGGTTCCACAAGCCTAGCGTGTGCCCAACGAGTCAAAGAGCATCAGCCCGATCCACTCTCCAAATTCGCGCAAGGGGTGCCAG
>CAKQNH010000441.1 GCA_934255105.1 uncultured Pirellulaceae bacterium | reverse complement strand
GATCCAGCCAGTTCGGCCAGTTCGTGGTATTGCCTGAGCAATTCGTTTTCTTCCACGCCGTCCAATGTCTTTTCTCCTAGCTGGATGCTGATTTTTGAATCCTTCCATTGTAAGCTCATTTTAGGGTTTACTGTCCTATAGGATATCGACTGGTACTTTGACAACTCTGAAATGTCTGCCAAACTTAAGAAATCCAACAAGTCGCCCACAATCCGGTACGCCTATCAAGCAGGAGATGGCACATGACGTTCTTCCAGGTCGACGCGGAGCACCAAACGCAGTTTGAGCGTGAGGGCTACATCTTGGCACGGCAGTTGTTCAAGCCGACTGAGATCGAGCGGTTGAGCCAGTACGCGCGGGCAGACCAGGAGGTAGCGGCGCGGGCCACATCGCGCAGCGACTCGCAGGGCGGGACGACCAAATTGTCGCTCAGCAACGATCTGGGGGACACGCTGTACGCGGTCGTGGTGCGGCAGCAGCGGGTAGCAGGCAACATGGCTCGCCTGCTGGGCGACGAGGTCTATCACTACCATCACAAAATGATGCTCAAGGAACCATTCGTAGGTGGTGCCTGGGAATGGCATCAAGACTACGGCTACTGGTACGACTTCGGTTGTCTCTATCCCACCATGGCCAGTTGCTTCATTGCCGTGGATCGAGCGACTCGCGAGAACGGCTGCCTGCAAGTCATTCCCGGCTCGCATCTCCTAGGCCGCATGAACCACATGAAAGTCGGTGGGCAGACCGGTGCCGATCCCGAGCGCGTGGCTGCGGTGGTGGAACGTTTGCCGATCGAGCATGTCGAAATGGAGCCGGGGGACGGGCTGTTTTTCCATGGGAACCTGCTGCACCGCAGCGACCAAAACACGAGTCCCAATCCGCGTTGGTCGCTGATCTGCTGCTACAACACCAAGCGCAACGATCCTTATAAAGAGTCGCGGCATCCGGGCTATACTCCGCTGCATCTGCTCGAGGACAGCGATTTTGAGCGCACCGCCAGTGAGGCTTGCCAACCGTAGAACGCGCACTCCTGCTCGTTTAAATTAAATGTGGCTCGACGCTCCGCCGTCGGTATGGCTGCATTAAAGTGGCTCGACGCTCCGCCATCGGTATTGTTAGCAGCGAAGCTGCCGGCGCTGCACTGCCGCTCAGGCACCCAGGTCGCGAATGACGCTGTCGCCACTCACTGCGGCTCGTGCGGAGGCAATTGCAGGCCGGAGGCCGACACATCTTTGCCGGTGGCGTCAGCCACCGGAATAGTTGACTAGGAATGATTAGCCCGGAGGGCGACACATGAAATGGAATGTGCCGCCCTCCGGGCTCATAGATTCGCTATCTTGCAGACCGGTGGCTCACGCCACCGGCAAGGATATGTCGCCCGCTGGGCTAGTTCCAGCCCTGCACAAACTCAGCGCCAAAGTCATAATCTCATTCGTTCGGTAATGCTTATAGCGGAACGTTACATTTACTCCATCGTCGCTGATCAAGCGGCTATTGCCGATCGCTGTCCCCGAGACATACGCGGCCAAGTAATTCACAATTACCCCTGGCTATCTAAATCCGCGGTTTCACCGCTAACGGCAAACTCGCGATGCCTTAGCATCATATGTAGCGGTTTGCTCCCCAGGGCTAACCGAAAGACGGAAACTGGCGTAGAATCCAGCCTCTGTTCAATGCCACATTTCTTTACTTTGCCCTATTTCCGCGTGAACTGATGAACAAAGCAATCAAGACTGCCATTACGCCAACTCGTGCTGAGGATTACCCCGAGTGGTACCAGCAGGTCATCAAAGGAGCTGACTTGGCGGAGAATTCACCCGTTCGCGGTTGCATGGTTATCAAGCCTTGGGGCTACGCGCTGTGGGAGAACATGCAGCGCGTGCTGGATAAGATGTTCAAGCAGACCGGCCATCAAAACGCCTACTTCCCGCTGCTTATTCCGATGAGCTTCTTAGAGCAGGAGGCCAAGCACGTCGAGGGCTTTGCCAAAGAGTGCGCGGTCGTGACCCATCATCGCTTGGAGCCCGATCCGGAAACGGGTGGCCTGCGTCCGGCTGGGCTGCTGGAGGAGCCGCTGGTCATCCGCCCTACCAGCGAAACGATTATCGGGGCCATGTATGCCAAGTGGGTTCAGTCGTACCGCGACTTGCCGATCCTGATCAACCAGTGGGCCAACGTCGTCCGCTGGGAAATGCGCACTCGGCTATTCCTGCGCACCAGCGAGTTTCTATGGCAGGAGGGGCATACGGTCCACGCCACGAAAGAGGAGGCTATTGAAGAGACGTACAAGATGCTGGATGTCTACGCCGATTTCGCTGAGAACTACATGGCGGTCCCAGTTATCAAAGGGGAGAAGACCCCCGGCGAACGCTTTCCGGGTGCCGATATCACCGTCGCCATCGAAGCCATGATGCAGGACCGCAAAGCCTTGCAGGCCGGCACCAGCCACTTCTTAGGCCAGAATTTTTCGCGCGCACAAGAGATCAAGTTCCAAGATCAGAATGGCGAAGTCGCCTACGCTTGGACGACGTCGTGGGGTGTCAGCACGCGTTTGATCGGTGCGCTCATCATGACCCACGCCGACGATGACGGCATGATCATGCCGCCCAAAATCGCCCCTTCGCACGCGGTGATCTTGCCGATCTATCGCGACGATCAGCAGCGCGCCGAAGTGCTCGAGTATTGCCGCAGTTTAAAAGGGGAGTTGGAGAATCTAGCTTATGCTGGCCGAGCCCTGGAGGTCGACATCGACGATCGCGATCTGCGCGGCGGCGAAAAGAAATGGTATCACGTCAAACGCGGCGTGCCGCTGCGGATTGAGATTGGTCCCAAGGATCTTGCCAAAGATGCTGTGTTTCTCGCGCGCCGCGATACAGGCGAACAGCAGAGTGTCCCGCGCGCCGATTTGGTCAGCAGTATCGTCGAGCGCTTAGAACAAATACAAAACAACTTGTTCGCACGCGCTCAACAAATGCGCGCGGACAACACGGTTGAGATTGAGAACGAAGCCGAGTTCAGAAAGTACTTCACTCCCAAGAATTCGGACAACCCCGAGATTCACGGCGGCTTCGCCATGTGCTACTTTGCTTCCGAAGAGGCGGTACAGCCACTGCTGGATGAGCTGAAAGTCACCATTCGCTGCATTCCGCTGGACGGCAACGAACAACCTGGCGCGTGCTTCTTGACCGGCGAACCGGCAGAGCGGCGAGCCGTGTTTGCCAAGGCCTATTAAAGTGGCTCGATGCTCCGCGTCGTTCGAGCGCGCCATGGCGCGCATCGGCGGAACTCGCCAAGCGTTTCGTTAGCTCCCTTAACCGAAAGTCTTGGCAACTTCCACTACCGCCGCAACCTTTGAATGTGTCCTTAGAGTGCATTGGATTCCGTATGGCCGAGCCCAAACCAGCGCCACCTGCGGTGCAGTTGGTAGCCATTTTCAGTCGCCATAGCGGCGCGCTGGACTGGGCTATTGAGCGTATTGCCGAGCAGTGGGGTAAGATCGCACTGCTCAGCCCCCGCTTCGACCATAGCGAGACCTCCTACTACACTGCCGAAATGGGCGGCGGACTGCTCAAGCAGTTTGTGGTCGTCGATGGGCTGTACGACCCGGTCGAATTGCCGCAATCTAAGTTGACTAGCAATGCTTGGGAATCAGAGTTGTCTGCCGCCGGCGAGTTCTCCGAAGCGCGGCCGCTAAACATCGACCCGGGCTATATCACGCTGACCAAGTTGGTCTTGGCCAGTTGCAAGGATCGCGCGCACCGTATCTATATCCGCGATGGTATCTATGCCGAGGAGTGCTTGTATTATTTGGGCGCTGGCTGGCAGTCGCGCCCCTGGACTTATCCCGATTACCAGCGCCCCGACTTCCACGCCTTCTTTGAGCAGGCTCGAGAGTGGCTCAAGGCGCTGCAGCGGAGTTGAAGCGACTGGGGCTTAGTCCGAGAGACGACTTGAGTCGCAAGCAGGCGACCTGATTGGCGTGAGAGCAACTGTGGAGTGCTGCGACTTGTCGTAGCTTTTCGGCTGAAGCCCAGCGGCGGAAAACGTGTCACGGGCGGAGTCGTACCGGGTGGCGCACTAGCCCTGACTGGCTTACAGGCTCGGTATGAGCCCGCTGTCATAAAAATCCGCAGCTTCGCATGCACCTCTGCTATATAACTCTCGCTTTGGCGCTGAAGTGCTTCGCACCGTTTAGCATGCCTTATTACTGAGGTCTGCGTAAAGCTACGACAAGTCGCAGCAGTCCACAGAGCTTTAGCGCAGCTCCTCGGTCTCAAAGCTATTCTGGATCACGGACGAGCTAGCCTGGATAGACAGTCTTCATGGTCGGGTAGCCAATCGCTAGCTTTGCAGCGTACCGGAGTGCCGCTACACTGAGCAAGCTGGAAGCTTACGCCACTTGTCCGCAAGCTGGAAGCTCACGCCACTTGTCCGCAAGCTGGAAGCTTACGCCACTTAACACCCGCGAAAGATAGCCTTTGTCTGGTTGGACTCTCACACTGCTGATTCTGGCTGCGGTCCTGCCGAGCTGGCTGATTTCATGGATTGCCGTGGGTTGGATTCGCCACGCCGCCCAGGCCTTGGGATTGCTCGACAAACCCGGCGAGCGCAAGGTACACTCCACGCCGATCCCGCTGGGGGGTGGTCTGGGGATTTGGGCCGGCGTCGTAGGCACGTTGGCTATGGCCACACTGGCGGTCTGGATCTTGGATCGCAATGCGGATTTGGCCAATCGCTTGCCGGCAGCGATATCGCAGTATCTGCCTGGGGTGTCGGGCAAAGTGGCTGAGATTTGGATGATCGTGGCCTGCGGCACGGTGCTGATGATTCTGGGACTGATCGATGATCGACGTGGCTTGCCGTGGTGGGTTCGCTTGGGAGTCGAGATACTCGTAGCCACGTTTTGCGTGATTTGGCAAGGTTTGCAGTTAACAGCCTTCATTCCCGTCCCTTGGTTGACTACAGG
>CAKQNH010000440.1 GCA_934255105.1 uncultured Pirellulaceae bacterium | reverse complement strand
GTCAAGATATCTGGACAATTCAACTTCCACGGATGGAGCCTAGCGCTGTGAGATGCAACTCGTATTGGTTTCAATTGAGCAGGACGCTCGGGCTCTCCGCTACCCTGCTTTCAGTCGCCGTAGGTGCGGATCGGCCGCTCAACGAAATTGCAGCGCAAGCGTCTCCGTCCGATCGAGTTATCGAAGCGCGGGCGGCCCAGCAGCCTGATGCATCGAAGCTTACGAAGAGTCCCGCAGCGAGCAAGGTCGCCGAGAAGCAGCCGCCAGGGATCACCACTTTAGCTCCAGCCGCGAAGCCGGCCCAGGCCGATAAGCCCGCCCCAGCCGATAAGTCGACACGACCGCACAGCGGCTCGGCGACAGATCGAGCGACCGCAAGCAATACAGCCGCACAGGCCAGTAGCGCACAAGCGGAAAAGAAACAGCAGGATGCGCTCAACGATTCAATGAAGAACGCCTACAAGGGGGTCTTCTATGCAAACAACTTCAGCTACCTCGACGATCCAAATTACAACGGGCCGTACTTCGCTGGCGATGGCCTAAAGGGGATGGCTGACGGCAAGCTGGATGTGGGGGGCGAGTACCGCACGCGCTACCACCATGAAAACAACATGCGCGGTTTGGGTTTAACTGGACTCGACGACGAATTCTGGCTCAGCCGCCTGCGACTGTTCAGCAATTACCGAGTGACCGAGAACGTTCGCTTCTATGGTGAGTATCTCTATGCCGACTCGGGTGGAGAAACATACGCACCGCGAGCGATCGAAGAGAACCGCGGCGAGGCTCAGAACTTGTTCTTCGATGCCAAACTCTACGACAGCGGCGCGGGGATAGTTTCAGCGCGATTGGGAAGACAAGAACTTCTCCTGGGCGAACAGCGACTAGTCTCGCCCCTGGATTGGGCAAACACGCGGCGCACCTTCGACGGATATCGCTTGACCTACTCCAGCAAGGAATTCGACGGCGATTTGTTCTATACCAATCCGGTCAACCGCGTACCTGCAACAGGTGGAACCAATCACTGGGATAGCTCGAACAAAGAGCGCAGTTTCTACGGCGCTTACCTGTCCCGCAAGGACTGGGATGTGGGCACCGTGGATGCTTACTACTTGGGTTACGATGACCAGCTAGCTGATTTCTCGTATCACACGCTGGGCAGTCGCTTGAGTGGTAGCGGCGACTACTTGATGTACGACCTAGAAGGTGGCATGCAGTTTGGTGCCAACTCTAACGGCAGTAGCCACGAGGCCAGCTTTCTCACCGGCGGGCTGGGGCGCAAAATGGATTTGAGCGTCGGGGGCAAGGCCTGGCAGCCAACACTGTGGGCTTACTATGATTACGCATCGGGTGGCAATAGTGCGCTTGTCAGTCGCGGCGACAATGGCTTCGACCACCTCTACCCGCTAGGCCACAAATATTTGGGCTTCATGGACCTGTTTGGTCGCCGCAATATCCATGACGTGAACATGCAGTTCAGCACTCCCATGGGCAGTCGAGTAAACCTGCTCGTTTGGTACCACTACTTCTTCCTCGACCAAGCGACGACACCCTACGGCGTGGGAATGGTACCATTTAACGCGGGCAATACGGCGGGGAGCCGCGATCTGGGACACGAGATCGACTTTTTGGCTACGGTCAATATGGATGCGCGCAACAGCCTCCTGCTGGGCTACTCGTTCTTCGGCGCAGGCAGATACTACGACACTACCGCAGGTGTTCCGACTAGTGCCGATGCTGATTTCTTCTACGCACAATATCAGACGCGATTCTAACCTGCGCCAGCAGGCATGGTCTCAAGCACAACCCTGGGCTAGCCACCAGGGTTATCGTCTGCCAACGCTTCGCGGCGGGCTAGCACTGGCTTCTGCGGGGAGTCGGTGCTAGCGGCTGGTTGATCGCTGAACTGCCAGTTCTTAGCGACGATCAATCGGGCCCCACGCCGAAAAGAGAGGAAAGACCATGTCCAACTGAGAATGACGAATATGCGGTTGCGGAAGCCGGTCAGAAAATAGATATGGACCACCAGCCAAGCCATCCAAGCGGGAAAGCCAGTCAAGTGGGTTTTGCCTATTTGTGCGATGGCGCAACTGCGGCCAATCGTGGCCATCTGCCCCTTGTCGACATAGTGGAAGTCGGGCCGCGGCGTCTGGTTCAAATCTGCACGAACTAACTTTGCAAAATGGCGACCCTGCTGCATGGCCACCGGTGCGATACCCGGCAGTTGCCGTCCCTCTTTGTCAGCCAGGCTACACAAGTCCCCGGCGATGCAGATCTCGGGGTACGCGGCGACGGACAGGTCGGGCTGCACCACAATTCGTCCCTGCCGATCACGCTCGAAAATAGGTTGATTGCCAATCTTGGACGCCTGCACGCCGGCCGCCCATAAGACTGTCGCTGCATGAATTCGGTCGCCCGAGACGTCGACGCCGTCTTTATCGATGCGCGTGACCTTGCTATTGGTCCATGCCTGCACCCCCAGTGACTCTAAATCTCTCATGGCTCGGCTGGCCAGCTTTTCCGGAAACATCGGTAGCAAACGCGGGCCGGCTTCGATCAAGATGATGCGCGCTAGAGACGGATCGATGTTGCGAAAATCGCGTGCCAAAGTAAAGCGACTCATTTCGCCAATGGCCCCAGCCAGTTCCACTCCGGTCGGTCCACCGCCAACAACCACAAACGTCAGCAGCCTGCGGCGCTGCTCCAAATCGGTCGTCAGCTCGGCCTTCTCAAAGGCGACGAGCACGCGACGCCGAATCTCCGTCGCTTGCTCGATCGTTTTTAGACCCGGCGCAAACTGCTCCCATTCGTCGTTTCCAAAATAGCTATGTTGCGCACCGCAGGCCAGCAGCAAATAGTCGTAGGGAATGTTGCCGAAACCGGCTGTTACTTGCCGCGCGACTGCGTCGATAGAGTGGACCTCGTCACAAATCACGCGGACGTTCTTTTGATTACACAGGATGCTGCGCAGGGGTGCGGCAATGTCGGCTGGACTCAAGCCCGCCATGGCAACTTGGTAGAGCAATGGTTGAAATAGATGGTGGTTGCGACGATCGATGAGCGTGATGTCGACGCGTTTTTCGCGGGCCAGCGCTTTGGCGGCGTTGAGTCCAGCGAATCCTCCGCCAACGATCACGACCCTCTTTGTCGCCTCATTCATACTTGACAGTCCCTGAAAGTACGCGTTGCCGTGTTTCCCCAGTACCCATCAATTTGCGCAGCAGTGGGGTGGCCATAAACGTTGTGACCAAAGCCATGATCACCAACATACAGAAGACGCTGTCGGGGATAACCCCCATGTCTCTGCCGACATTGATGGCGATCAAACCCATTAGTGCGCGGGTATTCATCATCAGAGCTACGCAGCCACTGGCTCGCCAGCTCAATCCGCCGAGCTTAGCGGCCAGCCCGCAGCCGACCATCTTGCCTACCGTAGCAGTCAACACCAACACACCACAGATCAACCAATGGTGCCACGAGTCGAGTAGGCCGACATTGGTGCGCAGGCCGGTAAACGTGAAAAAGATCGGTAGAAAGAGTGCGTACACGATTACTTGCAACCGCGTATGGACTGCGCCGCACAGACGCGTCTGTCCAGATAACATCGCTCCCAACACAAACGGACCAAAGATCGAGAATATCCCAATGGCATTGGTGGCAATGGCCGACAGGAAAATCGCAATCAAAATCAGCGATAGCCCCGAGACGCCAAGCTCACCCGTTTCGCGGTTCAAAATGTAGTCGGTCGCATTGAGAAATATGAACCTAGTCACCATCCAGCAGGCAGCCACAAAGATCATCGTCATGATCAACATGGCCACAATCGACTGCACTTCAAAGGCACCGCGAATCAGCGTGCTTACGGCGGCGAGCAGAATCCAGCCTAGCGCATCGTCGATGGCAGCAGCCATAATGGTCAACGTCCCCAGGCCCGAGCGATGGATGTCCAATTCGATCATGATGCGCCCCAAGATCGGAATGGCTGTGATCGACAAGGCAACGGCGATGATAAGCACGAAGCCCAACTGGTTTACCTCTGGGCCGACCTGCGGGTGCATCCACAATGCCAATACAATGCCCAGCACAAATGGGAGCGCAATGCCCATCGTTGCGACACTCATCGATGTCCGGCCGACATTGCGCAAATGTGAGAAATCGAACTCCGTGCCGATCAAGAACATCAACAACATCAAGCCGAGTTCGCTCAAGGAACGAAATACGACAGCCGTTTCGGTGGGGAATAAATTGTCGACTAAACCGGGAGCGAGTTGGCCTAGGACGCTGGGGCCCAGCAGCAATCCCGCCGCAATCTCACCCACAACTTGGGGCTGGCCCAATTTCCCAAACAACCAGGCACCCACCCGCGCGGCACCGATAATGACTACCAACTGCAGCAAAACGCGCAGCAGAAAACTTTCAAATTCATGCATATCGGCGTGAGATCAATTGGAGAATATCACAGAGTGGCGGGCATGGCTGGACGACTCCTCCACCACGAAATAGCCAGCGTGAGGATCGTTAGGGGGATCACAAAAAAAATCATCACTACGCTGAGCGTATGCTCGAGTTTGTGACCGCTGGCATCGAGTACCAAGTGGGTAGTGTAAGCCAAATAGTAGGTAAAGAATACCCCACCCTCCCAGCGCGAAATCACATTGCCGGTAACAAAGATAGGCCAACAAGCGATGGCCACGGCGATCATCACGGGGATATCGAACCCCAGCGCGGTGCGGCTAATCTGGACACCCTCGGGTGCCAGCAGGGCAGAAAAGCCCAGCACTGAGAGAATATTGAAAATATTGCTCCCCACCACATTGCCCACGGCAATGTCGCGCTCCCCCTTGAGCGCCGCTATTACCGAAGTAGATACCTCTGGCAGTGACGTTCCGGCAGCCACGATAGTCAGGCCAATCACCAACTCGCTCACACCAAAGCTCTGGGCAATGGAAACCGCGCCGTTCTGCAACCACTGGGCGCCCACGATC
>CAKQNH010000439.1 GCA_934255105.1 uncultured Pirellulaceae bacterium | reverse complement strand
CATCGACGAGCGGCTGTCGCTCATCATTCCCGTCGCTCGGCCGAGCCGGGACGGTGACGCGCCAGTTCGTGCCACCAATGCTCACGAGAATATCGAAACCTTCGAGCCATTGGATGCCAAGTTTGTGCGGTTCACGATCCATGATGCAAATTTGCATCCCAGTCTGGGGTTAATCGCGCCGTGTATCGACGAGTTTGAAATTTATACCGACGAAGCCGAGCCGAAGAATATAGCGCTGGCGTCACTGGGCACCAAGGTCACCGCCTCGGGTAGCGTGCATTCGGCGAACCACAAGCTGGAATACATCAATGACGGTGTGTACGGGAATTCAAGCAGTTGGATGTCCAGTACCAACGGCATCGGTTGGGTAGTGTTTGAACTGCCTCAAGCGACGCGGATTGGCAAAATTGTCTGGAGCCGTGATCGCCAACAAAAGTACACCGATCGCCTAGCCACTGCCTATACGCTGGAGGCCGGTGTGGCGGAGGGACAGTTGACAACGCTGACTCATCTGGGACCGACTCGGACGCCTGAAGAGACTCGCGTGGCCATCGCATTGCAGAAAGAAAAGCGAGATCTGGAGGAGAGAGTTCAAGCCAGCGAGAATGGACCTAAAGCGTTTGCCGGAACGTTTCGCACTCCCGACGATATCCACTTGTTGAATCGCGGTGACCCCGAGCAGCCCAGGGAAGCGGTGGTTCCCGCTGTGCTCAGTTCGTTGGGCGACCTACAGCTTTCAGCGGCGACTCCCGAGCAGCAGCGCCGACAGGCGCTGGCCGAATGGATTGCGAGACCCGACAGTCCGCTGACGTCCCGAGTCATGGCGAATCGAATTTGGCAATGGCATTTTGGCGTCGGATTCGTGGACACCCCAAACGATTTTGGTCGCAACGGTTCGGAGCCCACGCACCCAGAACTGCTGGACTGGCTGGCGCTCGAACTGATTCGCGGCAACTGGTCGATCAAACACATGCATCGCGAGATCGTGCTGTCCGCAACATATCGCCAGTCGACTCAGCACAACGATGCCGCTGCTGCCAAAGACGCCGACGTGCGAATGTTGTGGCGCTATCCGTCGCGGCGTCTGGAAGGGGAGGCGATTCGCGATTCCATACTGGCGGTTAGCGAGCGGCTGAATCTGAAAATGGGAGGGCCTGGCTATGATTTGTTTAACCAGCGTGGCGGCTTGTCCGGCTTTACTCCCGTAACATCATTCAGCGGCGAAGGGCTGCGGCGCATGATCTATGCACACAAGGTGCGCCGCGAGCGAGACGCGGTGTTTGGTGCTTTTGACTGTCCGGACGGTGGACAGAGCACCGCTCGCCGAATCGAGTCCACAACTCCCATTCAGGCTCTGAATCTATTCAACAGTACGTTTGCGATCGAGCAAGCTCAGGCGTTAGCGGCGGTTTTGAAAGAGCATGCTGGCAGCGATGTCAGCCAACAGGTGAAGCAAGCGTACTGGCTGGGATTGAACCGCCAACCCGACAGCGAAGAATTAGCGGATGCGGCTTCCGTGGTCCGAGAGTTTGGTCTGGAGACGCTGTGTCGGGCCTTGTTCAACAGCAATGAGTTTTTGTTTATTCCATAAAGCTGCAATGCACTCGCCACTTCAATCGGATTATGAGCATTTGGACTCAAACTCAAACTTAAACTTAAACGTGGATAGAGACTTTAAGTTTGAGGTTGAGTTTGAGTTTAAGTTTAAGTTTGGCTCATAGAGATCGTGAACGGATACATTTACCTTGCCTCAAATACAGCACGAGTCTAGCGATGTCCTCTCCTAACCTTTCCAATAGCGGCCGCCAGTTTTTGAATCGTCGCGGCTTTCTTGGCGAAGCTGCGACGGGGCTGAGTTCAATTGCCCTGCTGGACCTGCTGGCCGATGATCGGCTGCTGGCCGGGCAACCGCACATCGACCCTGCCCAACCGTTTGCGGCACGGCCCAGTCATTATGCGGCTAAGGCTAAGAATGTGCTGGTTATCTTTTGCGCCGGTGCGGTCAGCCAACTGGAGACCTGGGACTACAAGCCGGAATTGATCAAGCTCGACGGCCAGCCATTAAAAGGCGGACCCGCAGTCACGTTCCAAGGTCCAGCCGGCGACTTGGCGCGCCCGCAATACAAATTTCGCCAACGCGGAGAGACCGGCAAATGGGTCAGCGATTTGATTCCGCACCTAGCCGAATTGACTGATGGCATCGCGTTCATCCACTCTTTGACCAGCACCACCAACACCCACGGCCCAGCGGAGAATTTCTTGTCTACGGTCACTCAACTGGATGGCTTTCCCAGCTTGGGGTCGTGGACCAGCTATGCACTGGGGACCGAAAACCAAAATTTGCCCGCCTATGTGGCGATACCCGACCCCCGAGGCGTACCGCAAAACGGCTCCAACAACTGGGGGCCTGGTTTTTTGCCCGCCGCATTTCAGGGGACGCCGGTTAGTTCCAAATCGCCGATTCGGCACCTCAGCGCTCCAGGCGTGTCGAGTGCCGCCGACCAAGCAAGCCGCGGGCTGTTGAAGCGGATGAACGAGCGACATCTGCAACAGCATCCCGAAGACAGCAAACTAGCCGCTCGGATCGCAAGTTATGAACTGGCCGCACGCATGCAGTTGAGCGTACCGGAAATCACCGATCTGACAACCGAACCAGCGCATGTGTTGAAGAGTTACGGAGCCGATGATGAGTCAAATCCGACTCGTGCCGCCTACGCTCGGAATTGCATTCTAGCCCGGCGTTTGATAGAGAGCGGAGTGCGTTTTGTACAGTTGTTTAACGGCGCCTACGCTAGTGGCGGCGATCTGAACTGGGATGGGCACAGCAAGCTCAAGGAACAATACGATGTACACGCTGAGATCTTGGATCAACCAACCGCTGCGATGATCAAAGACATGAAGGCCCGCGGTTTACTGGACGACACGTTGGTCGTGTGGTGTACCGAGTTCGGTCGCATGCCTTTTTTCCAAAAAGGTGCCAAAGGTCGCGACCACAACCCTGATGGATTCACCTGCTGGATGACCGGTGCCGGCGTGAAGCCGGGTGTTAGCCATGGCATGACGGATGATATTGGGCAGAAAGCGGTTCTGGACATCCACCCGCTGTACGACCTTAACGCCACCATCCTGCACCTATTGGGACTGGACCACGAGCGTCTGACCTTCGAACACAACGGCATTCAACGACGATTGACAAATGTTGAAGGACACGTCATCCGAGAGATTTTGGCGTAGCATCCGCCGCCATAGATAATTTGGCTACCAACAATTCCTTTTCTAAACTCAGGCATCGCATTGCACCCCTGCCCGCGCAGCGGGAGGGGTCGAGCCTTGGCGAGGGGGAGGGCGGAATGGGATGTGCGCGGGTGCAGGTTGCGCGGACCCCTCTCCCTCGCTTAGGCTCGACCTCTCCCAAAGGGAGAGGAACTCAATGCGAGATGTGCGATGCGAGAGAAGTGCGATGCGAGAATGGCTGAAGCTGTTTATAATTTGGCTAACGGTGATTTCTTGAAACGCAGGCATTTTCGTTGCACCCCTGCCCGCGCAGCGGGAGGGGTCGAGCCTTGGCGAGGGGGAGGGCGGAAGATGACAAAACGCAATGCGATCGATGATGCTCGTGAGCTACGTCAACGCCAGACCAAAGCAGAAGCACTATTGTGGAGTGTCCTGCGCGGCAAGCAGGTTTCTAACCTGAAATTTCGCCGCCAGCACCCCGAGCCGCCCTATGTGCTTGACTTCGCCAATTGCGGACACAATCTTGCGGTGGAAATTGATGGCGGATATCACGACTACCAAGACGAAAAGGACAACACCCGCGAGCGTTACTTGATCAGTAAAGGATGGGACATAATCCGTTTTAGCAACGAAGACGTGCTCGCCGATCCCGAAGCCGTGGCTATCGCAATCGCTAGACAGCTTAAGGTGGAGTATGAATACCGCAAACGTAGCGGCTCTTCCTCTAGCGTTGCCGATCGCCAACGAATCGCAAAAGATCTAAATAACCGCAACAGGACGTAGGCCATCTTCGGGTGCTCTGGCTGCTGTCATTTTCGATTAGGAATTGACAGGCTGGCAGTGTTTTATCAAAACGCAGGCATTCGCATTGCACCCCTGCCCGCGCAGCGGGAGGGGTCGAGCCTTGGCGAGGGGGAGGGCGGAATGGGATGTGCGCGGGTGCAGGTTGCGCGGACCCCTCTCCCTCGCTTAGGCTCGACCTCTCCCAAAGGGAGAGGAACTCAATGCGAGATGTGCGATGCGAGAGAAGTGCGATGCGAGAATGGCTGAAGCTGTTTATAATTTGGCTAACGGTGATTTCTTGAAACGCAGGCATTTTCGTTGCACCCCTGCCCGCGCAGCGGGAGGGGTCGAGCCTTGGCGAGGGGGAGGGCGGAAGATGACAAAACGCAATGCGATCGATGATGCTCGTGAGCTACGTCAACGCCAGACCAAAGCAGAAGCACTATTGTGGAGTGTCCTGCGCGGCAAGCAGGTTTCTAACCTGAAATTTCGCCGCCAGCACCCCGAGCCGCCCTATGTGCTTGACTTCGCCAATTGCGGACACAATCTTGCGGTGGAAATTGATGGCGGATATCACGACTACCAAGACGAAAAGGACAACACCCGCGAGCGTTACTTGATCAGTAAAGGATGGGACATAATCCGTTTTAGCAACGAAGACGTGCTCGCCGATCCCGAAGCCGTGGCTATCGCAATCGCTAGACAGCTTAAGGTGGAGTATGAATACCGCAAACGTAGCGGCTCTTCCTCTAGCGTTGCCGATCGCCAACGAATCGCAAAAGATCTAAATAACCGCAACAGGACGTAGGCCATCTTCGGGTGCTCTGGCTGCTGTCATTTTCGATTAGGAATTGACAGGCTGGCAGTGTTTTATCAAAACGCAGGCATTCGCATTGCACCCCTGCCCGCGCAGCGGGAGGGGTCGAGCCTTGGCGAGGGGGAGGGCGGAATGGGATGTGCGCGGG
>CAKQNH010000438.1 GCA_934255105.1 uncultured Pirellulaceae bacterium | reverse complement strand
CGGTACACCCGATGGCAAGCGAGTGGAGTCGCTGACGGTTTATAACGGAGACATCTTCGCTAGCGGCTACGATGAGGGGGCCGTGTATCGTTTTGATGGCCAGGGCTGGGAGCGTCAAGGCGTTCTGGAGGGTGCCACGCAGACCTATGGTTTCGCGACGCATCGCGGCCAGTTGTATGTCAGCGAATGGCCCAATGCCAGTGTTTATCGTTGGGGCGGCGACAAGCAATGGCTGTTCGCCGGAAGGCTGGGAGACGAGCGGGAGACGATGCCGCTGATGGTCTACAACGGCAAGATGTACGGCGGCACGCTGCCGCTGGCCGAAGTCTATCGTTACGACGACCCGCAGTGGTCACAAGTCGCCCGGCTCGACCTCACCCCAGACGTTCACTATCGACGCACCTGGACGATGGCCATTTTCCAAGGCCGACTGTTCGCTGGCACGCTCCCGTCGGGGCACGTACACTCGGTGGAGATCGGCCGCAACGTGAGCTACGATCACGCATTGCCCAGCGGCTGGGTTCACTTGGCCGCCGTGCGCGACGCAAACCAGCTTCGGCTCTACGTCGACGGCCAGCTCGTCGCCAGTTCGGCCGAGTTCGAATCCTCCGACAATGACTCCGCCGACAATGACTCTGCTGAGTTCGACATCAGCAACGCTCAGCCGCTGCAGATCGGAGCGGGAGCCGGCGACTATTTCAACGGTAAAATGCGAGATCTGCGGATCTACCAGCGCGCCTTGCCCCCACAGGAAATCGAGCAACTCGCCAACTCCGTAGGCTCATAATCTTCGTAGGCTCGTAACGAGCGGAGCGCTATTACGGCAGACCGAAGCAGGGGGCTATAGGGCCGCGTCTCCACGTCGCAATGGCAATGGACATCGCGTGTTAGTGCTCCAAAGCACCTCTGTGGTTCGTGCCGTAACAGCGCGGCGCTCGTTGCGAGCCTCCGAGCGGAGAAGAAGAAAGAGCGCAGGCTGAAGCGCTCAAGCAAATACATCTTGGACGACGCGGCCATGGACGTCGGTCAAGCGGAAATCGCGTCCCTGAAATCGGTAGGTCAACTGCGTATGGTCAATACCGAACAGATGCAGCAGCGTGGCGTGCAGGTCGTGGACATGCACTGGATTTTCGATGACATCCCAGCCTATATCATCGGAAGCGCCGATGATCTGCCCCCCTTTAACACCTCCACCAGCCAACCACACGGTGAATGCCTTGGGATGGTGATCGCGACCCGTGACGGTCTTAAATCCGCTGCGGTTCTCCCCCAGCGGCGTGCGTCCAAACTCGGAGCCCCAGACCACCAAGGTGTCTTGCAAAAGTCCGCGCGACTTAAGATCCTTCAGCAACGCGGCGATGGGTTGATCGACCATCAGCGCGTTGTGCTCCAATTCGGGATCGAGGCGGCTGTGATGATCCCACGAGGAGTGAATGATATTGACTACCCGCACGCCGCGTTCGACTAACCGTCGCGCCAGCAGACAGTTGCGGGCGAAGTCTCCGAATTTCCCGATGCCACCTCGGTTGGATTTGATCTCTGGTTCTTTTCTGTCGAGGCCGTAGGCATCGAGCGTGGCTTGCGTCTCTTGTGACAGATCGATCAGCTCTGGAGCCGTCGACTGCATGCGAAATGCCAGCTCGTAGGCGTTGATTCGGCTGGCCAGTTCACTACCCTCGCCGAGGACGTCCGCTGCGTCAGCGGTCGGACCAGCGGGATTGAGCCGCAAGCGATTGAGGTCGTTGATCGCGGCGATGGAATCGCGCTGCATGCTGAGCGTGACTCCAGGCGGATTGTCAAGATTCGATACCACTTCGCCGCCACTGCCGAACAATACTCCTGAATAGTCTGACGGAAGGAAACCGCTGGACCAACTGGCCGAACCACCGGGAATGCCGCGACCGGTGGTGACCAATGATACATAGGCGGGCAAATCTTGCGACTCAGCCCCCAAGCCGTAGGACAGCCACGATCCGACGCTGGGACGTCCCGCGAGCGAAGAGCCGCAATTGAACAACAGTTGTGCGGGCAGATGATTGAATTGATCCGACTGCATCGAACGGATGAGTGCGATGTCATCCACGCAGGTAGCCAGGTGAGGCAGCAAATCGGAGAACTCCATTCCGCACTCACCATATTTCCGGAAAGTCCGTGGCGAGCCCAGGAGGCGTGCTGTCTCCTTTTGTAGAAATGCAAATTGCATGTTTTCCACTAAGGAAGGGGGCGGGGCCTGCCCGTCTAACTCGTTGAGTAGCGGCTTGGGATCGAAGAGATCCATCTGACTTGGGCCCCCTTCCAAGTAGATGTAGATGCAGCGTTTGGCGCGTGGGGCAATCGACGGCCAAGTAGCCTGAGCGGACCTGCCCGACAGACCATCCT
Organism: uncultured Pirellulaceae bacterium; assembly: GCA_934255105.1. Lineage (GTDB taxonomy): Bacteria > Planctomycetota > Planctomycetia > Pirellulales > Pirellulaceae > Aureliella. The sequence goes on along the minus strand of CAKQNH010000438.1, from coordinate 2,606 downwards.
GCCCCACCGCCGCGGATGGCGAAATGCCATCCAATTGAAGCAGTTGGGACAAGGCGACCAGGGCTGCCCCGCTTAGACCATCCGTCAAAAAGCGGCGTCGGTCGGGCATTCGTGTGGATGAACAGAATGTCAATGCACTATCTCCTTACTCGCGCGTAATGGTTTCGTCGAGATTTAACAAGCAACGGGAGACGAGATATCGCGCGGCTTGTTCTCTCAAGTCATGGCCGTCAGGGGATGTGTGGGCGAAGTCGGTGCCGCACAACTCGCGGACTTGCTCCTCGCTAAGCTCTGTCAGCGTTTGGCGTTGGTTGAGGTAATATTCGCGGAGCCGATCTAGTTCAGCCGGGCTAGGCTGTCGCGAGAGATAGCTCCGAAATGCCTGTCGGAGCCAGTCGGAGTCCGCCTGCCAATCGCTATGCAGTGCCCAGTGCTGCGCGCACTCCACGAACACTGGATCATTTAGCAGCGTCAGTGCCTGCAATGGCGAGTTAGAACGATCGCGGCGAGCGCACGATACCGTGGTATCGGGCGCATCGAACATCTGTAGCATGGGATAAGGAGTCGCCCGTCGAAAAAGAATATACAGACCGCGGCGATAACGGTCCGCCCCCTCGCTCGTAACCCAGTCTCGGTTGCGACTGTAGGCTGTGATGTCGGAACTCAGTGGAGGGCGAACACTCGGGCCACCGATCCGGCGATCGAGTCGCCCGCTGGCCAGCAGGGCCACATCGCGGACTACCTCTGCCTCCAAGCGGAAGCTAGCCTGGCGAGCCAGCAGGCGATTTTGAGGGTCGCGATCGACTAGGTCCAATCGCTCCTCGGAGGCTTGCTGATAAGTTGCCGACATGACGATCAACTTGACCAACCGCTTACGGCTCCAACCCTGCCGCACAAACTCCTGCGCTAGCCAGTCTAATAAGCGTGGGTGGCTGGGGGCTTCACCCGAAACGCCCAGGTTATCTGCCGTATCTACCAAGCCTCTGCCGAAGAGATACATCCAGTAGCGATTGACCGTCGTCCGAGCTGTTAGCGGATTGTCGCTATCGACCAACCAATAGGCAAAGTCAAGTCGGTCGGCGACTCGCGAGCGTGGCTGAAGGGAGGGGAGGAATTCGGGCACAGCCGGGATCACTTTTTCGCCCGGCTGCCGGAAGTCACCTCGCAGGTGAACAAAGGTCTCGCGGCGCTGCTTGGTTTCCGCGATGGTGGCGACGGTGATACCGGCTTGTGACGTCTTTAGGTCAACGTCTTGGAGATTATCGAAGAAGGCATACATCTGAAAAAATTCGCGGTGACTGAGTGGGTCGAATTTGTGCGAATGGCACTCGGCACAGCCGACCGTTAGTCCCAACCACACAGAGCCAACGGTGCTAATGCGATCGACCGTGCGGACCACGCGATCCAATTCCTGGTCCGAGCCCGCCTCGGTGTTCTTCAAGCTGTTGCGATGGAAGCCGGTGGCCGTCTTTTGGGAGAGAGTGGCCTGGGGAAGCAGGTCACCAGCAATTTGCTCGACCGTGAATTGGTCAAACGGCATGTCAGCGTTGATTGCCTGGATAACCCAGTCGCGATAACCATAGGCATTGGGCCGCAGTTTGTCTCCCAGATCCCCATCGCTGTCAGCGTAACGAGCCAGATCCAGCCAGCGTCGAGCCCAACGCTCGCCGAAAGCGGGCGAAGCCAACAAGCGATCGACCAATAGCTCGTAAGCGTCTGGCTGGTGGTCAGCGACAAAAGCGTCGACCTGCTGTGCTGTGGGGGGCAAGCCGGTTAGATCCAAGTAGAGGCGGCGGACGAGCGTCTGCGGCGGTGCCGGCGGCGAGGCTGCGATTCCCTCTTGGGCCAGCCGAGCAAACACAAATTGGTCAATTGGATTCTGTGGCCAAGCTTGAGCTTCCACGGCTACTTGAGCTTCCACGGCCGCAGGCAACGTAGGATCAAGCGGCTGGAAAGACCAATGGCCACGATAGCTGGCCCCCTGTTCGATCCAACGTCGAATCAACTCGATCTGTTCGGGCGTGAGACGCTGATTGGATTCAAGCGGCGGCATTCGCAGATCTTCATCGGCCACCAGCCGCTGGTACAACTCGCTTTCCTCTGGGGCGTGGGGCACGATTGCCTGAACTCCAATCTCCAATTCGCCGAGCAGCCCCTCCGGCAAATCTAGTCGCAAGCCTGCCTCCCGCGTACCCTCGTCGGGGCCGTGGCAAGCAAAGCAATTTTGGGCCAACAGTGGGCGAATATCCCGTACAAAATCGATCTCGGTCGCCTGCAGTAGACTGCATTGGGGCTGGAGACTGAAAGCCAGTAAAAGAGCAGCGGGTGTCAGCCAGTTTTGAAGGTGGTAAGACATGTGGAAGGACAGATCGCTGAATGGATTAGGGATGGCGTGCTGCAACACCTACGGCGAAAGCGTGCCGTCTAACAACGCGGTGGGCGAACCTGAGTCTCGCTCTAGCGGTGCGGAGGACTAGTCATTAGTTATTTGTCAGTAGTCATTGGCTATCGGATACTAGCTCCTTGACGCTGTTTTGCGTCAGTAGGAAGTGGAAAAATCTGGTGATTGAATTAGCATATTCGATTACGGGAGCATTTTCATGTCA
>CAKQNH010000437.1 GCA_934255105.1 uncultured Pirellulaceae bacterium | reverse complement strand
ATTTTCAACCATGCTGAGGGTGGCGAGTTCGATTTGTGGAATCCACAGTTCGTCGCTTCGAGCAGTTCGGCGTTGCAGACAGCCATGCTGGCCTGCCTCAATGTCTAGCCTCTCCTTGTCTCCTCGCCGCGCGAGCTCTAACGGGATTAGCACTCCATGCCACGCCAATTCCACATCGAGGTCTGCATCGACCATCCCAGCCACGCACCGCTGGCCGAGTCTGCGGGGGCCACACGCCTTGAGATCAACTCCGCTCTGCGGCTCGATGGACTCACCCCCACGCTCGGCGCGTGCCGCTGGATCAAAGCTCACTGCACCCTGCCGCTGATCGCCATGCTGCGTCCCCGCGACAGTTTCTTCCTGGAGCCCGTCGAGCAAGAGATTGCATTAGAAGATGGCCGCCTGCTACTCGACGCAGGCGTCGATGGGCTAGCCTATGGCGCACTCGATCGCCACGGCGAATTGAACGTCGAGTACATGCAGCAGATCGCCGACCTATGTGGGCAGCGCGAATTTGTCTGCCATCGCGCCTTCGATCGTCTGAAGGATCAGCAGCGAGGGCTCGAGCAGTTGATTGATTGCGGAGCAACGCGCGTGCTCACCTCAGGTGGCGCAGCCACAGCCGAGTTAGGGCTAGCACGTTTGGCCGAGTTGCACGCCGCCGCTCGCGGGCGAATTGAAATACTGCCTGGGTCTGGCATCCACTCCGGCAACGCGCGGCGCATAGCCCACCGCAGTGGTTGCCATCAACTGCACGGCAGCTTTCGCGTCTCCCCCATTGCCTCTCTCAGTGCATCCCTCAGTGCATCCCTCAGTGCCTCTCCCGTTGCATCCCCCGTTGCATCCCTCAGTGCCTCTCCCGTTGCATCCCCCCGCAACGAGCAAGAAGCCTGGCTCACCGAGATCACCGCAGTCCGCCGCGCCCTAGAAGACCTCACCTCCTCCACCTAAGCATTGGCGTGTAAAACCCCGTTTACAAGGTAGAACGGGCACTCCTGCCCGTTTATTGGTTCTACTTAGGTAAAACCCGCACTCCTGCTCCTGCCCGTTTATCCCCCACAACTTTTCACGAGCCTTTTCCCTATCGATTTTCTCCCCCTAGATCTGCTTGCACTAGATCCTCTCCCACTGGGAGAGGTCGAGCCTAAGCGAGGGAGAGGGCAAGCGCAATCTACATCTGTGCAATCCGTCTCTGCCCGTTTATCCCCACGCTTCAAAAAAGCATTGGCCCCTAGCCGCCGCACTACTCCGCAGTCGCTTTCTCAGCCGTGTAGTATTTCTTATTCTCTTTTTCGTAATAGCGATTCGCATAGTAGGCGTAGCCGCCATAGCCGCTGTACCCGTACTTGCCGTACTCGCTGTAATGCGATTTACCATCGACCGAATTGACCAGTACGCCCACGATATTGGCATCCACGCTATTCATCAAATCCACAGCCTTGCGGGCTGCCAACACGACCCCTCGGCGAATCTTGAAAACCAGCAGCACAGCGTCGCACAGTCCCGACAGCACCGCCGCGTCCGCCACGGGCAAAATGGGCGGCGAGTCGACGATCACGAAATCGTAGGTGTCGCGCAGATGCTGCAGCAGATCTCTAAATTGCGGCGACCCCAGGAACTCGCTGGAATTCGTCATATGCCCACCCGCTGCTATGAAATGCAGCGAGTCGCTCAAAGCGCACGGATGCGCAAGTTCATCGATTTGGGCCGTCCCCTGCTGCAAGTCCTTGAGTCCCTTGCTTGGATTTACCCCGAGATACTTGTTGCAACGAGGCTTGCGCAAATCGGCGTCGACTAGAACTGTCTTGTGTCCCCCTATAGCGAACGACAGCGCCAAATTGGTAGCCGTCGTACTCTTGCCGTCGCCAGCATTCGGGCTGGAGATCAGCAGCACCTTGGCATCATGCTGGTGGGCAGAGAACAGCAGCGATGTGCGGCATGCGCGATAGGCCTCCGCTGCCGCCGACTTGGGGCGGTTGACCGTCACCAATTCGCTCGCCCGGCCATCCTTGAATTTCTCTTTCGAAGTCAATCGTGGAATCCGTGCGATCACGGGCACGCCCAGCTTCTCCTCGATCTCATGCGGATTGCGGAACGACAGATCCGACCAATCCAGCAGCAGCAGCAGACCGAAACCCAGCATGGCCCCCAAAATACCTCCCAGCGGCAGATACTTCGTCAGCTTAGGCTCCACTTGTAGTCCTACGCCGGGTGGATCGATAACCCGCACCTTGGTCGAGGTGAAATTGCCAGACAGCACCGCCAGCTCTCCCAGCCGATCGACCATTTCGCGCGTCACCGTATCCTTTTGAGCGATCTCCAGGGCCAAGATATTCAATTCTTCGATATCCGACTGGGCAATCTTAGCCTGTTCATCCTGTTGATTTCTGAGCTCCTGCAATTGATCAACGGTAGTTTTGAGCCTAGTCTGCTCGCGCACTAGCGAATTGAGATAGACCTGCACCAACTCTTGATCTTGTTTCGAGCTCTTCAGCAACGAGGCATTCGCACTCTCGGTTTGCCCGACCTGCTTGGCCGCCAGTTCCAGAGCCGCCACCTCGGAAGCCACCAACTCCTGCTGGGCTCGCAACTCCTTCAATTGCTTCTCGTAAAAAGCCATTTCCAAAGCATTGGACGTGGCGCTGGGATGGCCAGCTCCCACGGCTTTAGAAATCTTCTCCCCCTTGAGCCTTAACTCTACCAGAGTTGCTTCCGTATCTCTAAGTTGATTGTCCAATAGGCTCAGCGTTCGCTCTTGCTTGCGAGTTTCAGCATCGCTCGAATTTAAACCCGAGCGTCCGTCTTCCGTGCTGATGCCGAGGTACTTGGCCGCTTCGAGCGCGACCACCTTAACCGACTGCGCCTGGCGCTCGGGAGGCAGATCTTTCAGATCGCGCACGCTCAGCATGCGCGATGTCGTCTCGCGCAATGCCAATTCCTGATCGTCGATGCGATCCTGTATCTGCGATACGCGTTCGGCGAACGGATTGGTAAACTGGCCAGACTTAGCATCTGGCGAGATATTCAGCTTGCGAATCAACTCCAGATAGCGACTTTCGGCGGTATTCTTCTCGCGGTCGATGCGCGACTGCAGCTTTTCAATCAGCACAGTCGACTCTCGGCCGATCGCCTCGGTGTCTTCGCTAAGGATAGACTGATAGGCTGTGGCGATATGTTCTAGGATCAACGGCGTCTCAGCAGCGACAGGTCCGCGCAGCGTCAGCACCAGTGTTTCGTTTGATTCGAAGACTGGCGACACTTTAAGCATTCCTTTCAGAGCGCCCAACGGTTGTGGATTGCCCTTGAAAGTTTCGGTCGCCCCCAGATTTCCCTCGCGGATGGCCTTAGATAACACCACTTGGCTCGCCAGCAGATTTTCGTGTTTGCCCAGCGAGACCTCCTGCACTACCGTTTCGCCGTTAACCAGCCGCGGCGGGGCTTGCGTCCAGATCATCAGCTTGAGGCTGGAAGCGTAGACGGGCGCCTGTTGCGAAAAGTACAGAAAACCGAGCAACACACCCACGATCGTCGGCAGGATAACCAGCCACTTGCGGCGCACGAATGCCCCCCAATAGTCGTAGCCAGTTGAGTGCTGAGGCATTGGACGCTGGGCTTGTGCAGGCGGCCTGGCAGCGTGTCCATTGGAGAGCTGTTGGTTGTTGGGCAGATTCAACATTTGATTCTTAAGAATGTAAGCTTGGCGCAAAAAATGTCTAATTCGTCAAGTATAAGATCAAAGTGGGTTTTTAGGATATAATCCGTCCGTATTTTGGGGAACTAAAGGCGAATAAATCGGTAGCACTAGCCACTATTTCCGCTAACCCCCATTACCCCACCCCCTTCCAGTGCCCCCCCGATGTGGCTCGACGCTCCGACGCTGGCTCTCCTCGAATTCAGACAATCAACGAAACCGATCGCATGGCCGGTAAATTCCATTGGCAAAAAGGCGATGCCGCCTTTTCTGTGAGTCAATCAGTCGCCGAGCGTGTTAGGAGTTACATCATCAACCAAGTCGAACATCACAAGACGAAGACGTTTCAAGAAGAGTATCTTGAGTTCCTCGACAGACACAAAATCATCTATGACCGTGCTTACGTATTTGACGAAGAAATTGTGAGCTGACAATCCCTCCCTCATCATTCCCCACGCATCACGCATCACGCATCACGCATTTCGCAATCTTGCTTTCCGCATCTTGCCTTTAGCGGCAGAGCCGCGGACTTCGATTGCCTGGGGTGCAGCGTCGGCGAGCCCCAGCGAGCCAAGCGCAACCCCAGGACATCCATGCCCCCACCCTCACCACATCAACCCTCCTGCATCGCGACCGAGAAAAAAGCTCCACCAGCGCGCAGCACATCTTCGAGGTCGCAACCCGCCTGAGCTCGACGATGAAATACGTGGCACCGTGCAGCGCGGGCATTGAAATGAGGGTGGTGGTTGCATTCAACCGCCTGCGTTCATCCCATTAGGCAGGCGTGTTGCGGACTCGGCCTCGATCCGTTTTCTAACCTGCATTCCCCTCGTCCGCCTTTTCGCTCCACGCGTCCTCCGATGGTTCCGCTTGGCTCGCTGGGGCTCGCCGGCGCTCCACCATCGGCTAACAAAATCCGCGGCTTTGCCGCTAACACAAAAGACGAAATGCGAAAGGCGAAACGCAATATGGAAATGCGAAACGCGGCCGTCGAAAACGAAATCGGAAAATGCCAAGATGCAGACTGCAAACTGCGGGGCTAGAAACGCAAGAGTGCAGAAATGCTAGCGATGAAACCGCAGACTTAAATATCCTGAGATGCGCCCGATCCCAACGCAATCCTCGAACCTCCTGCCCCAGACTACCCTGGGAGACGATCCGCTGACCGGCAAGATCTGCGACCACCGCAAAGAACCTCCCAATTCCCTGTCTCCAGCCTGACCTGAGACAGAAAGATGACCGCGCACCGATTTTTCTGCCTCTATTTTCCTGGTCCGGGTGGTTTTCTAAAAAGCGTATGTA
>CAKQNH010000436.1 GCA_934255105.1 uncultured Pirellulaceae bacterium | reverse complement strand
TTCTCTTTGGACGGCTTCAGCGGTTGCCTCATCTTTGGTAAGAGTCACAAGGCTCACGCGATCTGATTGCTGCTGCAACACATTTGTCACCTTTTGCCCCTCTTCCATGGCACCTTGCAAATCCCCGGTTGGATTGATGATTAGCAACACGTTCAATTTGCCTTGTTTGGGAGGTCGGGCAAACAGGCGATCCATGGGCAGATTGGCGATGGCCAAGCGACGATAGATTCCGGCATCAATCGCTGGCCGAATTGCCGGGGTGGACGCCGCGAGTAATTCGAATGGAATCTTCGACGATGGCTCGTCATGGATGATGGCCATGGGGGCTTGGCTGCATCGCTGGAGCAGCTTCGCTGCATCATCACCGAACAGAAGCTCTGCGAGGTCCGCACCGCGTTGCGGCAATACATCGAGCCCAGGTGTCAACCTCTTTCTGCCGCCGCTTCCTTCGGCTAGCTTCGCCAGTTGCGATGCGTCCAGCGGTACTCGCCGCGACGAAGCCACGGCACTTCCCGCCGGCGGCAGTGCGGTGACAGCAAGTTCATCATTTTGCAAGGTCACTTGAAGCATAAACGCCTCTGGCAGCATCGGCATTGGCACTGAGGCGATCTTGGACTCCAGTGTGGTCAGCTTAATGTTTGGGTCCGCCGACAATTGTTCGTGAATCTGTCCATAGCGAACGTCATTCATTTCAAACCAAACCAGCGTCGTCTCTGGTGGTAGAGTTCGGAAACCCCGTAGCATCGCCTGGACAACTCGTTCCACGTGGGGCAATACGGCACCCCCAAAGGCAACCACGCCGACGCGTCGGAAACCATGCCGACTGGCTTGCTCGGCGGTGTCACGAGCGGCTTGCTCAATGCGTTGTTCCAAGTCTTTGACATCGTCCAAACTCTTCAGCGATGCCAGATACATCCAATCCGCGTCGACTTCCGTGGTCCCGAGTTGGAACAACGTGCGCCCGCTGGCACGTTCGATCGTCGCGCGCCCCCCGACGGCTCGATCGAGCACTGCGCCAGCACCACCGAGCGGCACATTGTCGAACGTCGCGATCGCGACGGCGTCTAACTTAGTCCCCGCCGTGACACTGCCTCGAACGAGTTCGATCGCCAGCTTCCCAGCATTCTGCTGGCGCGACACATTCAACAATCCTTTCAGTACCAATGAGGCCAATGTCACGGGATCGCGCGATCGGAACAGCGTCTGGTTTTCTTCGCGGCTCAATCCGTTCCAGCTCACCGCAGTGCGATCACTGGCCAACAATCGTTGGGACAACTTGGAAATCAATTCTGCCAAGTCCTCCATGCGTGCGGGCAGGCCGAGTTGTGCACAGTACGGATCCGCATCGATGGCATCGGCATTCTTTGCAAATAATTCAAACTTTTGCCAAGTCTTGTCTTGCAGTTGCGTCGGAATCTTACCGCCGTCCATTAAATCAGCCAAGAGCGATGCCGCACCGCCGAAGCCACCGAGCACATACAGCGGCTTGTCGGCCTGCATGGTCCGCCAAGCTTCTTCGACAATCCCTGGATATCTTCCACCGTAGCCTGGCCCATTTTCTTCAATGCGAGGTTCGCATTGGCCGCCAAGCACGACTCGGGCATGGGTATGCATCGCCATCACTCGACGCATGTCGGAGAAGTACAGTGCGCTGGGGTGCACTTCGGCACCGGGCGCCGGCAGAATCGCGTCTCGCGCCATCGCTGTGCTGCGCGCCAGATGGTTGATCTTCAAAGGCAGGTCTTGCGGCGCATCTTCAAGCGAAAGATTTGCCGCCAGATAACTGTGTAGCGAGCCTGCCGATTCGCTGGCGGTTTGGTTGTAGGTTTGGATCAACGACGCCAGCAGATACGTAAAACCGTTTTTGCGAAAGTCGCCGCCGTAAGCGATCGCCGCGCCGGCGGAGATTAAAGCTCGCGCGACGTATACCGTGGCGTCGATAACGTGCTCGGCGGTAAAGCCGGTGGGCCCCCCGACGTCTGGCGAATCGGACAAGGACATCGCGACCTGCATGCCTTCGAGTGGCGACGAAACGCTGATCGAATCCGCCTCGCGACCGAGCAAGCGGCGGAAGGCCGTCGTCGGCGCAACGACTTGCAATCTAGGCCGAGCGCCGCGAAGCACCTGTCGCTCAATCACGGGAAGCTCGGGATCTGGATGCAGCACGAGTTGGGCGAAGGATGATTGAAGGGGGCCTTGTGCCAAATCCAACAGCTCAGGCGGTCGCGACAGCACCCGCGTATCTGCTGGTAGCTGGGCCACTTCGGCAACGCGTTTCGCATCCAGCCGGAAGTACGCCGCGCGCAGCCACTCAACCATCGCACGCGAGGCGACCGCCGCCGGGTCTCCGTTCCATACGATACTAGGGCTATTGCCGGCGTACGGGGAACTGCGATGCTCACCGCGATGAAGAATCTCGACGGTCAGCGTGGGCAACTCGTGCAACTTGGCACGCAGCAGCTCTCTTTGGCACCAAGCCCGCGAGCTGTAAGAATCGGTGTGAACAACGATCAGCACGCCAACCTGTACCGCATCGTCGAGCTGGCCCTCGAGTGATTCGCCCGCATGCAAGTCGACAGCGTCAAAGAATGCTCTACCCGTGCTGTCGGTCACCACATAATCGTGAATGCGTTTCGCCGCAGCATCCGTGTCCGAAAGATCCGCTTTGGCATGCGATACGAATAATTGTGGAGATGTGGACGCTTTGTCCCGTGGCATGGCCGGATCAGGGCTGTGAGCGGACAAGAGCCGCGCAACCGAAAGCACGATTTCGTCGATCGTCTTCTTGCGAGCGTCGTCGGCACTGTACAGTTCGTTGATGTACAGTTCGTTGAGAAACTGCTTGCCCGGCAATCGATTTTCGGCGTTTCGCCAGTTCTTAGAAATGGGCACGGGGAGGACGTGTCCTGGCCCCAGTTGATCGTGCCACTCGCGAAGTTTGGCAAGCACGCCGTCACAATCGAGGAGGAACGATGCACTACCTAAGACCGGCAGCAACACCACGACATCCGCCGCCTGCAAATCGACTGCATCCGCTGCCACGGCAACCGCGACTGGAATTCCTGGGCCGTACGCCAGCGGATCTTTCAGCGGCCGTGTCAGATGATGATACAGATCGCTCCCCAACCGACGAGCTTCCTCGCGGTCGCTTTCGTCGAAGTAGATCGTCTGTAGACCGAGAATCGGCTTGGACATAATATTTCCATCGAGATCTTAACGGGCATCTATGCTGATGAAACTTGGGGGTAGCTGCCTCACTGCGTCACATAGAACGTCCCCTGTTTGACTTTACCCTTATCTGTCTACCCACGTATTGCCCAACGAGTGCTCTAGTGATGACAAATACTTGGTAGCGGTAACGCAAATCGTCGCGGTTACAAAGATAGACCAGACCAGAAACCGCGTTGGGTGCAAACCCGCGTTCATTTCCGTCGTTGCCTTCTGCACCTAAATGCCCACTAATGCACTGCATTCGAACCCTGTCATTGTAGCTAGTTTTAGTGGGGTGTAACGTTTCATGCCCACTATTAGTGGCAATGCGAGCCAGAAACCAGTCGAGGAGATTGGTGGATTGGATGTTGCGCCCGAAAGCGCAACTCACATTACTAGCGAAAAATGGCAGCCTGCCCAATGAAGTGTAAGCGGTCAAAGATTACGCCTACACGCGCTTTAATCGATGGTTCGGATCACGCCAAAATTTCGTCGATCAGGCAGTCGCACTGCGCCTAGGGTGGCGCCGACTTGGGTCTAGATCTTAGCGAGTATTGTCTGCACATCCCGAATATCGCGTGTAAAATGATATACTCACCCAGTGCCAGACACTTTTGGGTTTTGCTCTAAAACGGAGACAAGCAATGGCCTCCTCAACTGACCGCTATCATCGCAGGCTCATGATACTGTCTACCATCGGCGGCGTGGCTGGAGCAGCCATTCCCTGGCTCCGCAGTGGTCCACTGCGGGCTAGCGAGGGGGATGTCAAGCGAACCGATTTTCAAATTGCTTGTATGACGCTCCCCTATTCGGAATTTCCCCTGCAACGAGCTCTCACGGGGATCAAATCAGCCGGCTTTGAATTCGTTGCCTGGGGAACGACGCATCGGGAGCGACCGGGCGGGAAAAAAAAGCCTGTCATGCCCGCCGATGCGGCACCCAACACAGCCCGCGAACTGGCCAAGCGGTGTCGCGACTTGGGGCTGCAACCCTTGATGATGTTTTCAACTGTCTACCCAGAAGCCCCCACAGCGGTGGAAGTACTGACCCAACGCATCAAGCAAGCCAGCGCGGCGGAGATTCCACAAGTGCTCACATTTGGACACACAGAGGGGGACAACCGAACACTATGGATTGAACGCCTCAAGCAACTCGGCCCCATCGCGCGAGTCCATGGGGTGCTGGTGGTCGTCAAGCAACATGGAGGTGCAACGGGAACGGGCAAAGCCTGTGCAGAAATTGTTCGCGAAGTAGACGATGCAGGCATTAAAGTAAATTACGATGCGGGCAATGTTATGGATTATCTGAATGTTGATCCCATACCTGACATACCGGCTTGCGCCGACGTCGTACATAGTTTTTGTATGAAGGACCATCGCAACTGGCCACAGGATCAGGATTGTGGACCGGGCTTCGGCGAGATCGATCACTATCGCTTGCTGCAGCCTGTCGCCTTCACAGGCCGTAAGCTGCCACTGTGTTGCGAAAATATTTTTGCTCCGCTGCTAACGCGTCCCAAGAATGCCGGCGGGATCGACGCGCTTGCGCGGCATGTCCGCGAGTTTTTAGAGATAGTGGTTGCAGGCATCCAGGTGGGCAGAGGATGACCGAAAACTATTCGGACGATTTAAACACTCTGCGGAAAAACGTAGCGACTGAATAGATCCGCTGAGCTCAGAATTGTCAGATATTTTCTGTGCTTGGCACTTAATACTTCAAATCAAAAACCCCGCAATGGCGAGACCAATGAACCAAGCACCCCAAGACACCGATAGCGTGAATAG
>CAKQNH010000435.1 GCA_934255105.1 uncultured Pirellulaceae bacterium | reverse complement strand
GGTCAGCCCCGGTGTCTGTTACAACCACCGCGACCAGCCCTGCTTGTTCCATTAAGCTTCGATACTCTTCGATCAGGATTGCACCAGAGATACAGCCCACATAAGCTTCAACGCTCTGCTTGACTTCGGCCGGCAGTGGCTGCTTCAGAGCAATGTCGCTCAGCGCTACGCGACCGCCTGGCTTGAGCACTCGCAGGATCTCGCGGAACACTGCCAATTTGTCTGGCACCAGATTGATCACGCAATTGCTGATGACGCAGTCGACGGAATTGTCGGGCAGCGGTAGGCGATCGATGGTCGACTGATGGAATTCGACATTCGTCAGTCCTAGCTTCTGTTGACCGGCGCGAGCTCGTACAAGCATCTCAGCCGTCATGTCGATACCGATCACTCGGCCCGAGGAGCCAACTTTGCGTGCGGCCAAAAACACGTCCATGCCACCGCCGCATCCTAGATCGACGACGACTTCCCCTTCGCGGAGTCCAGCCATAGCTAGAGGATTGCCACAGGAGAGCCCCATATTAGCTTCGGCGGGCAGTTGATTCAGTTCATCTTCGGAATATCCGAACGCTGAGGCGATGGATCGCACGGCTAGGGAATCGTTGGAGAGCTCACCTTGGGCGACGCCTGCGTATTGGTCTCGCACATCATCGGTAATCATTCTCTGGTTCATCGTTAGCTCCTTGGTTAGTTGTAAAGCACTGCCGCGGTACGATAGATGCAGTGAAAAATATTTATGTTTGGTCGTCGGACGCCTTCGTGCCCGCTGGCGGTAATTATAGGTCGGCGATCGGATTTTTGAGCTGTGCCGTCGCCTCCGCAGGCCGCGAAAGCGGGTCTGCAAATGAGACCAATTGATGATAGGTTTGGCTTGTGCATCGCGACCTGCTGCGGCTCGCTACGAAAGCGGGACGGCGTGGGTGAGTCCCAGCCTGTGGCAATTATCGGCGACGACTGCGCCAACAGCGTGGAAATCGCCCAGAGAAATTGGGTACCAAACGCGATCAGCAGAGCGGACGAAGAAAATCGAATCTTCATTGGGATTCACATCGGGTTGAATGGTTTGTCCTGGAGTTGTCTGGATGAACCTGCGCCAATCGTTTGTGGAAATGCAGCCAGATGGCCAGGATTTCACTATTTGGGGGCCAACTTCGTGCGGTTCAATCGGTCTCAGGCTTGTCTCACCATGATAACCAATTCGTTGCCTCTGGTGGCAGCCGATCTGCAGACGGCTCCCCGCGGAAACATTTGCGTTCGAATGCTTCCTGCCCGCTGCTCAACTCGCAGAAATTTGCAAGCGGCGGCGCAGTCGCCAATCGAGTATGTATATTGTGTAGGCGCGCGTCCCCCGGGCCGCCGCTACTTGAAAACGCCATACTTTGTCAGGAGTCGAATTTACATGGAACGAAACACTTTAATCTATCTGGCAACCACGCTTGGTGTGGTCTGTGGGATAGCTTCGTTGGAGGCGGAGGAAATGCAGAGAATTCGTGGCACACAAGGTGACATCGCAGCCGTCCGCCTGTCGGCGGCATCACTACTCCATACAGCACAATTGGTGCCGCAAGATTCGAAGGACAGTGACCTGCCGCGGCAGGGGGCACAAGTATTGGACCAGTTGGCTGAGCTCTTGGCCGAGTTTAGTGTGCAGCGTAGTGACGTGGTCAAGCTCAACGTCTATGTCCGCGATGCCGAGGCCGCAACGGTCTTCAAGGAGCTGCTGCGGGAATGGTTTGGCGAACTAGCGCCCAGTGTGGCTTACGTCGTCAGTCCCCTGCCCCGCTCGCCCGCTGCCATTGGCTTGGACGCCGTCATCGCCCTACCTGCCGCACTGCCAGCCACCTCGACGGCCAGCGTGGCCTACCATCGCCTGCTGACGTTGCCCGGCGGCGGACAGATGGCGACGGCCTCCGTGCTCCCGAGCGGCGACGCGGTTTATGTCTCGGGCCAGGCAGAACCCGGCGACCTCCGCCAAGCCACTCGCGGCACCGTGGCCAGCCTGCTCAGTACCCTCGAGAACCTGGGGCTGAAGAGACAAGATGTCGTGCAGCTCAAGTGCTTTGTCATGCCCATGAGCGACATGGCCATCGCTAGCGAAGAGATCGCTGCCGCCTTTAAGGGGCACACCGTTCCGCCGATCGTCTACGTCGAGTGGGCGCCCTCGGCGACAATCCCCATCGAGATCGAACTAATCGCCGCCGCGGGCAAGGCCAACCAGACTGAGGCGGTCAGCTACAGTACCCCACCAGGCATGAAGGCTTCGCCCGTATACAGCCGCGTGGCACACGTCCATGGTGCTTCGCGAATCTATGTCTCCGGCTTGGTAGCCACCGCCGCCGGCGATGGGGCGAGTCAAGTAAATTCCATTTATGAGCAATTGACTTCGGTGCTCGAGCAGTGTGGTTCGGATTTCGAGCACTTAGTAAAAGCCACGTATTACGTCTCGGACGACGACGCCAGCGCACAGCTCAATAAGCTGCGACCGAACTATTACAATCCGCAGCGCCCTCCGGCGGCCTCTAAGGCTATCGTTCCCAGTGTGGCCATTCCACAGCGCAGCATCAGTATCGACATGATCGCTACGCCAAGCAGTTAACAGCCAACCGATCGAGCGAAGTCGCGAATTTAGGCATTTGGTCGACTACCGCGATCTTGCTCGATGCTTTTTCGAAATTCTTGTAGGAGCACAGTCTGGCTTACGTCGTTGCGACGCGCAATCGCAGCACGCAGTAGATCCAATGGAAAGCCGAATAGTGCTACCGATTCTGGTATTTCAACATACTCTCCGTTTTTTAAACGCTGCACCGTTAACGACTCGTTACGCCATCGCCACACCTCGGCCACTCCCAATTTCGCATAAATCGGCATCTTGCGTAACGACGCGCGCGTGTGATCGACCTCGATCGCTAAATCAGGCGGCATTTGCTCGGCGTCAATCTCTTTTCGCCCCAACACATCGCTAGCTCGCTGAATGTAATACGTCTGATCGCCTTCCAGTCCCTGCGCTAACACTTGACTTCTCAACGTCATTGACCCCGCCGGTTGTCCGTCAATTTCATGTTGCAGTTGCCAGAGCGTGATGAAGTTATGGATCAACAGCGAGATCAGTTCGTGGGCGTAGGACAATGTCATGATTTCCAATGCTCCACTGTCGTATGTCATCCGCAACCCACGATTGGCGGGGTCGTCACGATAGCGGACATACTCGTCCCATGTAACGCCTCGCAACAGAGACGCTTGATCGGAAGTATGCGACGGGATAGATGCAGTCGACATTTCAGTCTCCTGGGGTAACACCGATTCGATTGTGCACTTCATCGAGGCAAATCCAAACGGTCGCTGGCATGCAGAAACCCTTTGGGAGTAACCCTCAATTATACTCCGAACGCGATCGAGCATCAGCAGCACGCCGTTCGTAATCGAATGCTCGTACATGAACTCGCCGACGACTTCGGCTACGACAGCAACTCTTCTCGGGATGTTTATCCAGATTTAGCGTCAACGTCTACAAACTGAAAACTGTAAATGTCGGCGTCTTGGAAGTCGAACCGCAATCGAACGGGCTTGCCGGACAGCGCTGACAAATCCGGGGTGTCTTTCCAGGCGACGGTTCTGGCGATCGTGTCTCCGAAGATCTCTGGGCAGTCGGCCAGCGCGAAGCCTTCCACGGGTTTGCCCTCTGTATCTTGAAGCTCGACTCGAACCGATCCCACAGCCGACGTGGCGAAGTTCAGTTCCAGTCGCGTTCCGTCGAAGACCAGAGGTTTCGTCAGCAACGAACCCCCTTTTCCGCCAGCCCACGCGGACACGAATCCGTCTTGGCGCAAAGTGTAGCGGCGGACACTGGTTGAATTGCCTTGCCAGTAGCCTTCGGTGGCGTAGAGTGAGATGTCATCAGGCGCGCCTGCGAGATCTGATTTCGTTTGAAGCATACCCCAAAAGATAAAATTGTCGCCATAGACCCACGTGTCTTCAGTAGCAGGGCCGGGCCGAATAAAGGCTTCGCCCCAGCGGGAAAAGGTCACGCCGTCGCGACTGGTCATAAACGCCGCATCCGTTACCGTGGTGCCGTAGCGTGGATGCTGCTCGGCACGATATTTACGCTCTTCAATCCCAGGCAATTGCTCCATCGACGGCGACCAACCTCGATCGTTGTAGCGCATGGGAAAGCCCATGAAAATATGCGGGGCGCGGTAGTAGGGCTGGATCTGATTGGTATACAGAGCCTGCTCCGCCGCGTCCGGGTATTCGAGCCAACGCGGTTCAGGGAAACTGCTTGGGTCTGGCGACTCCGCCGTCATGATACCCCGCACGCCCTGCTCGAACTGCCGGTGGTACTCGCGGTAAACTTTTCCTACCGAATCCCAGAACATGAGATTCTGTGAATCGAAGGCACCTTTCGTCGTAAACGGGTGCGGACTCTTTAGCTGGAAATGGACACCGTCCGCCGAGACGAGCAGATAGAGGCCGCGAGGCTTGCTCCCCACGATCACGATCTTATAGCGCTCGTCGTCTGAGCAATCGGGGTTCATGTCTTTGAAAACGGCCGTGTGAGCGGGGCTGCCGCCGATCTGGCTGACCATGTCCGCGTCGAGGATCAAGTTGTTCTTCGTCGACCCCTTAAACTCTACGATGTCTAGTTCTGGGCGGGTCCAGTGGATACCATCGCGACTCTCAGCCAGACATAGCGTCTCCCATGAGTTCTTCTCTTTCTCGTAGGCCTTCGACGCAACGTGATGGCCGCCGCGATAGTACATCCGGAACAGGTCGCCATCGCGGAAGATACTTTGATAGGCACTGCCATTTCCCTCCCACGCAGCGTCGGTGCGAAAGACGACTTCACGCCGAGTGGGGCGATGGAGTTCGAGCCTGACGTCATCGAGTCGTTCGATGAGATATTGATCGACAAACAGTTCTCGCCGCGAGCCGATATTGATCGCCTCCGAAGTGCGTTTTGCCGGTTCATTACCTTGTACCGTTAGCCCTGCGGTCGCGTGGCCGGTTGCTGCCACGCCTAACAGTGC
>CAKQNH010000434.1 GCA_934255105.1 uncultured Pirellulaceae bacterium | reverse complement strand
GCCGAAAAACGCGCCGCCAAATTGCTGGCTGACTCCGGTGAAAATCACTTCCTGCAGAAGATCAAAGCCACCGTACCGGTTTCGTAGTGGAATACCGATGGCGGAGCGTCGAGCCACATTGGAAAGAGAATACCGACGGCGGAGCGTCGAGCCACATTGATACAACTGGCATAACCGGTTGTTTCGCTACGGCTCTCACAAACTGTGGAGCTGCCGTAGTGTGCGTCGCAGATTCGAGTCCCAGTTGTCGATTATAGCGGCCGCTAGCTCCAGTAGAGCGTAGGCTTCGATGAAGGCCTGCTATAGCGCAGGCCCGCTTCGCCCTCTCTGCTTGCCGGAATCGACATGACCGCTCTCCTTCTAGACTCCGAGTCTGCGAACTGCGCAGCGGAGCACTCTGCATCTGGGAATTACTCGGTTGGGGATGACGTTGCTACAGTGCCGGCTACCGAGCGCCGCAGCGAGGTGAAAATTACAACCCGCGTGCTACACGTCATCAACGGCGAGCACTTTTCGGGGGCCGAACGCGTGCAACAGTTGCTCGGTCGCGGCCTGCCAAAGTTTGGCATCGAAGCCAGTTTTGCTTGCGTCAAGCCCGGCAAATTCGCTGACCTGTGCGGGTTGACCGAGCAGAGCGTGTTGTCCGTTCCCATGCGCGGCCGTTTCGACGTAAGTGTTGTAGGACAACTGACGCGGATCGTAGCCGAGCGCAACATTGACATCCTTCACGCCCATACGCCGCGCACAGCTTTGGCCACATCTCTAGTCGCGCTCCGCAGCGGACTCCCGTGGGTCTATCACGTGCACAGTCCCACGGCCCGCGACAGCACGCGGGGCATGATCAATCGAGCCAATCTATGGGTCGAGCGATATTCGCTCCGAAACTGTCAACAATTGATAACGGTCAGTCGCAGCCTGCGACGCGAGATGCTCGCATGCGGCGTACCGCGCGAGCGACTTGCGGTCGTTCCCAACGGCGTGCCAGCTATCGACCCCATCGATTCCGAAATGCGAATCAACGCTGCAACTTGGCGCCTCGGATTGATCGCTCTCATGCGACCACGCAAGGGAGTCGAAGTGGCTCTACAAGCTATGAAAATACTAAAAAACCAAGGTCGACCGGTTACATTAGAGTTGATCGGCGGGTTCGAAACCCCCGCCTATCAGCAGCAGACGCTGGAGTTGATTCAACAATTGGACTTGCAGGGCTGCGTACACTGGAGTGGCTTCACTAGCGACATATCCTCGGCCATTCGCCGCCTGGATGCGATGCTGCTCCCTAGCCTGTTTGGTGAAGGCATGCCGATGGTCGTGCTGGAAGCGTTGGCAGCCGCCGTACCAGTCGTCGCCACTCGTGTAGAGGGAACGCCCGAGGTAGTGCGCGATGGTATCGAAGGTCTGCTGGCCGAACCGGGTTGTGCGCGTAGTTTCGCCGATAAGCTAGAGCAACTGGTCAGTGATCGCCGAGCCTGGATCGCCATGAGCCAGCACGCTCTGCAGCGCCATCGCACGAGCTTTAGCGACGATCTCATGGCCCAGCGAACCGCCCGCATCTACGAGCGTTTGCTAGGTAACGGCTACTAGTTTTCAGTGGCGAATTTACGTCAGCACATAGCCGTGGGCGTCAGCCCACTTGAGGTTTGCGCAAAAGCTACCTTGGACTGCTGCGACTTGTCGTAGCTTTTCGGATGGTGCCGTGCCTGTAACTATTCCCTGGGTGGAAACATTTTGGGCGGCAGAACAGCCCTCCTTAGCCAATCCTCCGACCCGAACCATTTCGTACCATCCCAAATGCCGCGCAACCAAGGTCTGCGCAAAAGCTGCGACAAGTCGCAGCACTCCAAAGAGCGTCTTCGGCGAATCAAGAAATGGTCTCGCGGACCAAGTCTCAATTGCTTCAACGATAAAGTCGAAGTTCCCCGAAGCAGACAACCTAGCCGCCCGCCAGGGCTGGGACGATCAACAGCGTTTGGCCGTTGGACAGCCCAGTGGCCAACCCCTGCAACTCGCGAATGTTGCGTTCACCGACAAACACGTTGACAAAACTATGCAATTCCCCAGAGGCGGACAGCAGCTTGCCATCCAAACCTGGGTAGCTGGCGACCAACCGCTGCACGGCATCGCCGACTGTAGCCGCAGACACATCTACCTGCGACCGCTGCTCAGTCGACTCACGCAAACTGGATGGGATATGGATACGTATCGTCATAGTTCAAACTGCCTGAGAATGAAAGTCAGCGCAGACCGGGCAATCGATCACACGCTCGATCTGCAAAGAATGGAAAGTCATATCGCGCAGGTCATAGCGCAGTAGTCGCCCCAGTAGTGGCTGCCCCAAACCGGCGATCAGCTTGATTGCCTCCATGGCCGCCAAGCAAGCCACCGAACCCGAGACTGCGCCGAACACCGGAAAGCGTCGCGTCCAGTGGGGTGGTGCAGTTGGATAGAGACAACGCAGGCAGCCAGTTTGGCCGGGTACGAAGGTGGTCAGTTGGGCTTCCAATTCGTACATTGCGCATTCGACCAGGGGCTTCCCCTGCCGCATGGCAGCGGCATTCATAGCGTAGCGCTCGGAAAACAGCGGTGCACAATCGACCACCACGTCGGCTTGAGCGACCAAGCTCTCGACATTGTCGTCATTGACATTTTCCCCCACGGCAACAACATCCAGGTCGGGATTGAGCTCGAGCAGTCGCCGCCGGATCGATTCGATCCGCGACTGTCCAAGCCCCGCGTGGGTCATCAGCAATTGTCGATTCAAATCGCTGGGCTTAATCTCCCCTGCGTGTGCGATAACCAATCGTCCCACGCCGGCCGCCGCCAACTGGTAGGCCACCACGCCGCCCACACCGCCGGCCCGCGAGATCATCACCGAAGCTTGTTTCAGTTTTAGCTGTCCCGCTTCACCGAACCCCGGAACGGTTAGCTGCCATTCGTATTTCGCGCGATCCTCGGCGCTCAAAGCGTCGCTTGGCATGCACTTCCTTTTTCGAACTAAACTGTTTTGAACTAAATTAGTACAGTAAGCAAACCAGTACTACAGTTAGCAAACCAGTACTACAGTTAGCAAACCAGCATTATAACGCCAAGGGTTCGCTGGCACACAGCCCAGAGGGCGAAACATCCCTGCCGGTGGCGTCAGCCACCGGAGTTCAGCGATCTCGTTCGGCAAGCCCAGAGGGCGACACATGGGGTAATTCATTTTCCAAAATATTCCTCAAGCTGCAGTCCATAGGCTTGTCAACTGCAAGTGAGGAGTGGGTCAACTCTGCGTCTACGGGATGTGTCGCCCTCTGGGCTGCCTGTGCCATTTGCTCTAGTCCGGTGGCTGACGCCACCGGCAGGAATATGCCGCCCTCTGGGCTAAGGCAGGAATATGCCGCCCTCTGGGCTAAGGCAGGAGTATGCCGCACTCTGGCAAATGGCAGGAGTATGCTGCACTCTGGGCAAATGGCAGGAGTATGCCGCACTCTGGGCAAATGGCAGGAGTATGCCGCACTCTGGCAAATGGCAGGAGTATGCTGCACTCTGGGCGAATGGCAGGAGTATGCCGCACCGTGGGCTACGGCAGTCTGGCGAACAATATGCAGTTTTCGTTAAAGCGGTCGTAACGGTTGTGCCGATAATACTCGTAGTGCCATGGGGGGCACTTTGAAGCGCATGCTGCGTGGTAGCGTTTTACAACGTCCATAACGGTTTTGTAGCTAGCAAGGTTTGGCGGAGCTGAGTTTCTAAGTAAACGCTCGGACCGTTCAAAAAAGGGAATCCGGAGTGCCTGCTACCGGAATAATGAAAGCAACTATCGCTCCACCAGACGCCAAGGCGAGCTGTGTGAGGCTGACTCTGTTGCTAGCTTTGCTGCTAGCCAGCAGTGGCTGCGCGCTGCTGCCGGACATCAAGCACAAACCGCAGACGATCAATCCATTCCCGCAACTGCGAACGATTGCCATCGTGCCGTTCGCCAACCAAAGCGAGGATCCGACGCTCAGTGGTGAACGCGTCGCGCTAGCGTACCTCAACGAACTGCAAGCGATTCGTGGCTTTGAAGTACTGCCGCTGGGCGCGGTCAAACAGCGGCTGGCTCAGTATCCGGGCAATCTGACTAGTGGAGCAGATTTTCAAGCCTTCGCACAGTACTTGGGAGTCGACGCCGTCATCATTGGCTCAATCACCGACTACGACGCGTATTATCCGCCGCGGATGAGCCTCAAAGTCAACTGGTATGCGGCCAATCCGAACTTCCATCCGGTGGAGGTCGGCTATGGTTTGCCGTGGGGCACCAAACAAGAGAAGAACATTCCCAAGTGGGTACAGTATGAAGCTCAGCGGGCACTGGCCACCGAGCAGCTCAAGACGCAAACGCCTGGGCTCGCCAACGATCCGCGCCTCCGCCCTGAAACACTGCCGCCTGAAACACTGCGCCCTGAAGCTTTGATGCCTGAAGCGCTGATGCCCGAAGACCGGTCAGACGCGAGCCTCAGCCAACTGGGACCACTCACTAATGGCCCAGGGAGCGATTCCATCGTGGTGCAAGACGGGCAGGCCTGGGATGAAAACGGTGCGCCGCTTCCGCCGAATTGGCCTGATGCGCGCGGTTTCATACCCGACCCACCCTCGGTAAACCCGCCGCCAGCGGTAGCGCAAGCGGAGCCGATCATCTCGCACATGCGGAACTTTAACGGTCATGACGAAGATTTCACAGAGCAGCTCGCCGATTATTTTTACTACCGCGACGACGCGCGCTTCGGTGGTTGGCAAGCGTATCTCCAACGCAGCGAAGACTTTATTCGTTTCTGCTGCCATCTACATCTGCAAGAAACGCTGGTAAGTCGCGGTGGACAAGATAAAAGCCGCTTGATCTTTCGATGGCCCATCGACCGATACACTCGGTAGGTCGCCCCGTCGATCCGTTCACAGGCAATTGAACGGATCCCTCACGTCGGCGATCGCTGCCTGAGCCAACCACGCCAGTAGAAGCCAGCGCTTTGGGAGAGGCCTGCTATCTACTTGAACTCGGTGGCCACAGC
>CAKQNH010000433.1 GCA_934255105.1 uncultured Pirellulaceae bacterium | reverse complement strand
GCTATGTCGTTGGCAGTCAACTCGCCCAGCATCGGTAGCATCGGGCCCGTCGTGGCTATGCCAGCCAACTCCATCGCGCGATGCAAGACTCGGATGGGGTGAATGCGATTGCGCAAGTTTTCTAGCTCCAGAAATTCGCCCCGTATGGTGTCGGCTGTTGCGAAGTCGCCCGCTTGGATGGCTCGCAGCATCTGCTGTGACTTGGCAGGCTGTACGCACACGCAGCCGCTGGTGAAGCTGCCGACTTCGAAATCGCGCATGTGGACGATGGCCGGCTGTTCGCCGATACCGCTAACCACAATATCGCTGGGGACGACCGACAGCACTTCGCGCAAGTAATCATCGTCGGCAGTGTCATCGCGCACGACCGCGTACTTGATACAGCTCAGCAGGCCGCTTTGGTACATCTTGCCCACCACGGCGGGCGGCAGCCAGCGATCGTGCTTGAGATACAGCATGATCGGCCGTCCATATGCTTCGGCGAAGCGGCGAATTCCCGACGCGATTCCACTTGGGTCGGCGATCTCCTTTTGAGGCAGAAGCATGACCGTCGGAAAATTGAAATCGGCCAGCACTTCGGCTTGATCCATCATCGTCCCGTAAGCCGGACCAACCGCAGGAATCACCAGAGTCTCCGCCCCAGCCACGTCGACCAGCATGCCCAGCAATCGCCCGTATTCACTCGGCCGCAGATGATAGAGCACCGCATTGCCGCCATATAGCAGCGTGGACACGCCACCCGATTCGATATGCTGGATCAGCTTCTGGTTTTCGCGCGCATCGATCTTCAACTGCGAGTCGCGTGCTAAGGGGGGCACCGCAATCACGCTGTGTGCCAAACGAGCTGGCGTTATCGCGCGGGTATCCATGGAGTTATTCTTCTAAGAGTTTGACAAATTGCACCGAGCCTTCACGCCAAACGATTTTAATGCCTAGCACGGCGGCTAGAAAGGACTGTTTGCGGTAGAATGCTGTCTCCTGCCGCTATTCGTTCCCCTCCTGAAATTTTAGAACTGATGGACAGCATTGATTTCCAGCTACGCACGCGTTTGATATTTGGCCAAAACTCGATCGATCGTCTAGGAGAATTGGCCGCCGCGGTGGGTGTTTCCCGCGCATTGGTGGTCAGCGACCCAGGCGTCGTATCGGCGGGCCATTTCCAACGCGGCGTCGATAGCCTTGAGCAAGCTGGCCTGATAGTCTCGGCCTTTCATGCTGTACACGAGAACCCAACCACATTGGACGTCGAGGCCGGGGTCGAAGTGGCTCGTAGCCAGCGGCCCGACTTGCTGGTCGCCATTGGAGGTGGTAGCTCCATGGACTGCGCCAAAGGGATCAACTTCCTCTATTCCTGCGGTGGGCGCATGGAGGACTATTGGGGCGTCGGCAAAGCCACGGCCGATATGTTACCGCTGATCGCGGTTCCCACCACGTCTGGAACGGGGAGTGAAGCTCAATCGTTTGCACTGATCAGCCAGGCTGACACGCATGTGAAAATGGCTTGCGGCGATCCTCGCGCGGCCTGCCGCATCGCGCTGCTGGACCCAACCCTAACCGTGACTCAGCCACCGCGCGTGACGGCCCTCACGGGCATCGACGCCATCTCGCATGCTTTAGAAACGCAGGTGACCAGCAAACGCAATCCGCTCAGCAGTTGCTTTAGCCGCAAGGCTTGGCAATTGCTCTGCGCTGGGTTTCCGCAGGTCATCAGCCAACCAGATAGCCTGGAAGCGCGTGGACAAGTGCAGTTGGGTGCATACTTCGCCGGTCTAGCCATCGAGACCAGTATGTTGGGTGCAGCCCATGCACTGGCCAATCCCCTAACTGCCCGCTTCGATATCACACACGGTCAAGCGGTAGGAGTGATGTTGCCGGAAGTGATTCGCTTCAATGCACAAGTTGTCGAATCGCTGTACGCCGAACTGTGGCATGATGTCGTACAAGCCGCTGGGGCTGTGCCCAGTGCAAATGAAGCTCAAGCATCTGCAGCCCTCACATCAGCGGTCTCCAATTCTAGTACTACTTCTGCCGAACAACTTGCAAAGTATGTTGAGCACTTAGTCGCTCTAGCCGGTTTGGAAACTCGGCTAGAAGCTCTGGGAATTCCCGCTGATGCGTTGGAGCAATTGTCCGCAGATGCGACGAGCCAATGGACCGGAACATTCAATCCCCGCAGCATGAGCCAAGACGATTTCCTTAAGCTCTACCGACTGCGGTACTGAACGCGAGCTCAGCTTAGGTCTTCGTCCACCGGCGACGACGGACGCCCACAATGCGGACAGGCTGGTGCGAGTCGCGACACGGTGCCTCCACAATCTGGACAGCGGAGCAGGTTTGGATTGCGCATTAGACTGTTGCCTTGAGAGCGTTGAACGTAGAGGACAACCGCAACCAAGACTATCACAGGCAAGGTGAGCAGCCCTAGTAGGATCACGCAGATAATTAGAAGTTCCTGAATGCCCAGTCCAAACAAGTTATCTCCAGTTACATCGATTCGCTTTGAAAAATGTGTGTCATCCGAAAGCTTATTTCAATAAGCAGGAACAAAACGATCGGCGAAAGTTGGACAGCTAAGCAAACGGCTTAGCGAACACGTTCGCACCAGTAGGCAATCAGTAATTGAGACTTGCCCCGAATTTGGGAGTCTGCCCATCGCTGACCGCTTTAGACCAAGCCGTCAACCGCTCGCCCCCCATCTTCCAGAACTTGCTACAACGCTCAAAATACTCCAAGACGACCTCCTTCTCTCCTTTGTCTAGAAGTTCCTTAGCCAGTTGCATATTCGGGCCAAAAGAGTTCATCTGAGGTGAGCCATCTGAATCGGCAGAGGCTAAGAGTCGCTTCTTCGCTTCATCGACATCGCTCTTCGACAAAGCGATGCGACCCAATACTTGATTTGAATCCTGGATCGCATTGCCATAGTTCCAGTCTTTGGTGCGGGTCTGGGCCATTTGCAACAGTTCCTCAGCAAGCTTCTGGGCTTCCTCCGTCTTACCCGCTTTCATGGCACTCTTGGCAGCGCGGTTCAGGGCATAAAACCGCTCATTTGGATTCTCTGCCGCATCCAGATCGCCTCCGACAATCTTCATCAGGCGTTTCTGCTCTGCCGGAGTTTGGGAGACTCGAGCGTTCTTTCCATCAACTCCAGGAAACTCTGTCGGGATCGTCAGAAGTACGAAATTCAAGGAGGCGACATCGATCAATTTATTTGGTACGCTTACTTTCTGCGCCATGAAACGGATCTGGTCACCTTCCTTGAAATTGCTGCGTCCCAAAGGGTCACTCACGATCACCTCGGCGCCTTGCCACTTGATCAAGACCACCTTCACCCTTTCTTTCTCATGCACTGTAAGCACCGCTTAGGGATGGCGAATCCATAATCCGCGCTACATTGAGGGCGAACGCTCTGCAGTCGCTTGCGTTTCTTCTGATCTCGGAGCCTGCGGCCACATTTATTCATTCGCCATCCCTTATCCGACGCCCAAGTCTTCGATAAATCGCGCGCTGGCAACGATCTCGTCACCGTTGACACCTAAAACCTCCGCAATCAATGGACGGAGTTCGCAGAGTACATCGTCCAACTTGTGCTCCGCGTCTGCGGCATAATGCATGTCTATTCACTGCACGCTGCTGTCGCCGCCTGCAGCGAAAGGGGGCGCTGGCTTGGCAGTCCAAAGTCTGGCGACTTCGGCTACGACGAACTCGTGAGACTGCGCTGCAGTTGCATGAACTCGCCCAAGTACTTGCCGGTCAGCGACTGGGGCGTAGCAGCCACCTGCTCGGGCGTGCCTGCAACGACCAGTCGTCCGCCCTCTGCGGCGGGCTCCGGGCCGATATCGATGATGTGATCCGCGACTGACATCAAGTGCAAATTGTGTTCGACCACGATCAACGAATGCCCGGCTGCAATGAGGGCATCGAAGCAGTCCAGCAGCTTAACAATATCGTTGGTGTGCAAGCCGGTGGTGGGTTCATCGAGCAGGAACAGAGTCTTGCGTCGCGTAGCATTGGCTAAGTAGGTCGCCAACTTCAGTCGCTGTCCTTCGCCCGAACTGAGCGTCGTGGCCGACTGCCCGAGCTGCAAATAGTCCAGCCCGACGTCAGCCAACACCTTCAGCTTCTGTTGGAGTTTTTTTTGCCCACGAAAGAAATGGTTCGCCTCGCGGACGGTCATGTGCAACACATCCGCGATATTCTGATCGCGATAATGGACTTGCAAGATCTCGGACCGATAGCGACTCCCACCACAGTCGCCGCAAGTCATGGTGACATCAGCCAAGAACTGCATGTCGATCTTCAATACGCCATCGCCTTGGCAAGTGGGGCAACGCCCTAGATCGCTGTTAAAGCTGAAGTGACCCGCGCTGTAATTGCGCACCTTGGCCTCAGGCGTATCGGCAAACACCTTGCGAATTTCGTCAAAGGCTTTGATGAACGTAACCGGATTGCTACGAGGCGAACGGCTGATGGGGCTTTGGTCGACCAGGATGCAGTCGTCGATCAATCCACTCCCGGCGATACTGCCGAATGGGAGTGTCTGATGGGACTGCGGGGTCAGGCGATTGGCTAGTGCGCCATACAACGTGTCTTGAACCAGCGAGCTCTTGCCACTGCCGCTGACGCCAGTCACAAGACACAACACGCCTAGAGGAAAGCTGACGTCGATGTGCTTCAAGTTATTGCCGTGGCAATCGCTCAAGCTCACGGCCCCCTGATCGAGCGGGCGACGCTGGATGGGGATGGGCAAGTGCCTGCGACCTGCCAAATAGTCGCCGGTCAGCGTGTTGCTCTGCTGGATTTGATCGCGCGGCCCCGAATAGACGATTTCACCGCCACCCGCGCCCGCCGCCGGACCGACTTCAATCACCCACTCCGCCCGTCGCAGCAGTTCTTCCTCGTGCTCGATCATCACGACTGAATTCCCACGCCGGGCCAGTCGCTCTATCGCCTCTGCCAACTGCTGCACATCGTGTGGGTGCAGGCCGACCGAGGGTTCGTCGAGCACGTACAGCATATTGACCAGGCTGGATCCGAGCGCCGCGGTCAGGGCCGTCCGCTGGGC
>CAKQNH010000432.1 GCA_934255105.1 uncultured Pirellulaceae bacterium | reverse complement strand
ATAACCCCAGCGAAGAAGGTCAACGTTTCGCGGTTGGCCAGTGCCTGAATGTTCTCATTCCACAGAGGAAAGAGCGTTGGGTCGGGTTTCAAGTCATTCAACCTGCGCAGAGTCAACCACTGCCCGGCGAAGTTCTCGACCAGCGCATTGGCTTTGGGATCGGCAATCAT
Source organism: uncultured Pirellulaceae bacterium (assembly GCA_934255105.1). GTDB lineage: Bacteria > Planctomycetota > Planctomycetia > Pirellulales > Pirellulaceae > Aureliella. The sequence goes on along the minus strand of CAKQNH010000432.1, from coordinate 4,919 downwards.
ACGTCCGATTTGTTCACGCAGCACACCCGGCTCGCGCAGCCGTTTTTCCCAGGCCAGTTTGAGCAGTGCATCGTCGGGCATCGAACTCCACAGAAAATACGACAGACGCGTTGCCAGTTCGAAATCATCCACATCGCGAACTTGGTTGGCAGCTACTCCCGCTCGCGGTGGTTCGACGCGGAATAAAAACTTGGGAGATATTAGGATCGCTTGCACCGCTACTTGAATGCTCGCCTCGAATGACTCTCCCTCGGCCTGCACGGATAGTGCCAGCTCGGTCAGGCTCTGCAAATCCACGGGGCTGACAGGCCGGCGAAATGCGCGACTGGCCAACCGAGTCAGTATCGCCTCCGTCGCCTTTGGTCGCTGGCTCTCCGATTGCGGTAGTTCAAAAAATATTGCGCGATGGCTGGCTGGCGCTTGGCTGAGGTCGACTTTCTCGGTCGAGGGTTGGATACCGACCAGATGTACCGAGTGCAGATGCAGGTTGCGGTCGATCGCCGGCTGATTCCCCTGGGCGGCTACATAATGATCATTGGTGAATCGCAAAGTGATACTGCGCTTGCCCGCCTTGAGAGCCAGTGGCAGGCGGATCTCGCGGGGTGCATTGGGCGCATTCCGCACGGGGATGATGCGGATCAATTTGCCGTCGACCAACAACGCCATCTTGCACGGTTCGTCTCCCGCCTGATCTCCTGAGGCGGTGATGGTCAGTTGATAGGTTCCCGGCCAGGGTATCTGATCTTCTAGAACAGCGTCTCCGTTGGAGGCCAATACCAAGGTGGTACCACGTCCACCGCTGCTGCGGTGCTGGAGATCGCCGCCCGACAGCAGCAATTCGTGCTGCTTGTTGGGTGGAGGAGTGACGATGGCTAGACGGCTGATCTCCTCCGCAGCTAACAGATATTTTTCCATCAGCAGTGGCGGCAGCGTTAAAACGTCGCCGATGTTGTCGAAGCCGTAGCCCACGTCATCCGCTGGAAAGTGAGCCGCAGGCTCATAGTCCACCAGCATCAAATCCCGAATTGTATTGCGGTATTCGGCAGCGTTGAGCCGCCGCAGCGTGACTTGTCCTGGGTTGTCCGCTTGGCCACAGTCGACCTCTTCGAGCGTAGATGTAACCCAGGTTATCAAAAACTGGCGGTCGTTGCCGTCGAGCTCGCTGGAATCCGGCGGAGGCATCTCTTCGGTCTGCAGCTTCTGCACCACCTTCCGCCACACCGATTGATCTTTGAGGAAGTCCAGCGGCTCGCGAACTCGCTCAAGCGTAACGCCCGCATCGGGTTCTGCGCCGCTGTGACAATCCAAGCAGTGCGTCTGCACGAGCGGCAGCACTCGTTCCTGCAATTCCTGCGTCCGCAGAGCGCTATCGGCAATGGATTGCGCGCTATCAGCACCTGCCATCAGTGATGCGGGGAGCCATAGTCCGGCCGAGCAGAGCAGTATGAGAAAGCGCATGGGGCAGTACCGAACAGCGGCGGGGAATCTAGCGGCAGTGTATGTTTAGTTATCGCCCCATTGTAAACCAACCCACCACTGACGGCCAGCAATTCGCTTTAGCGCTACTCTGTAGCATACAGGGTATAACATCCTCGGTAGCCGATTTACGACAGTTATTCTCGTGCCGGGAGCGATTCCAAGCGGGCTAGCACGTCGGCGGGCCGGAGCTGGCGTTTAAATAATATGGGTTGGCCACAGTGGCTGGGTACGACAGATTGATTCTGCTCTGGGACCGCCAACAGAATATTGTGCTGGCGGAATTTCTCCAACTGCTGAGTTTTGTACTGGAGATATTCGGGCGTCCAGTAGCCGATGATTTCGAGCAGCACGCGGCGTCCGTCATCGGCGACCAAGGTGAAGTCCGGCGTGAAGACCGTCTGACCCGCGTGCAGGATCTCGCTTTCGTGTTCCAGCCTCCAACCGCCGCAATCTGCCTGCGCCCAGGCCGTCGCAAAATCGGCTTCCAACGCGCTATCGAACTCGGCGATCTCGCGGGCGGTGCTCTGCAATCCGTCGCGACAGGAAAGATCTAGACGGTAGCGTCGGCCCCAACGATTGACGATCTTGGCCGTAGCGTGCCAGTGATCGCAGGCCAGCAGTCCAGGCAGAAAGCGCGCCATGGCTACGCCGTAGCGCGTCGATCGTCTGAGCACGCTGGCCGGCCCATCAAAGCGAAAACAGTAGCTGCCGTTCGGCTCGCGGCGGATGGAGTGCATCAGTCGCGCGAGCTTGGCGTACCGCAGAATCGACTTGTGATCCTGCAGCGACCAAACGACTAATTGTTCGGCCCCGTACATGGCCGCTTGAGTCTGTGCCACGTTGTAGCGAGCCAATAGCGCTTGAGGCGATTCGTAACCCTCAAAAGTTTCCAGTCGTTGGAATTCAATCACATCCGCGAACAACCGCGCATCGATCTGCTCCCAAGACAAGTTCAATTCTGCAGCGATGCTTTGCTTGACATCGCTTTCCAAATTGCAATACACCCCTTCGACGCGCGAGACCAGCGGGTGGCTCTTGGCAGCTAGCAGGAAGACTTGTTGTCGCAGTTTGGCCGCTTTGCGTCCTGGATCGCTGGCAAACTGCGCACGTTCGTCCAGCAGTTTCTGAAAGGCTGCAATGCGTCGCCTGGGGCAGTCCTCGTGCGCGGCCAAGGCCGATTCAATCTGTCGGTGTAGCTCACGACGTGTGCGACCAACACCAGCGGTGTAAATGTTTAAGAACTTTTGTGCGTAGCCCACATAGTCGCCATGTTTCGAACGAGTCAAGCGATCTGGAACGGCTCGCCCAGTGGCGTCATCGTAAACCACAATCGCTTCCTGTCGCGTCAACACTGCTCTAGCTTCATTCCCGTCGAAGACGATAAATTAAACTGTACCGGCTTCATTGCACTGAAGTGCATTGTACCGAAGTGTCATTGTACTGAAGTGCTATGCTGTAGGGACGCGGTCGAATCGCCCATGAAGTAGCGCTCTAGGAACTGCCGGCGATCCATGTCGGTTCTGGCGTAGTGGACCAAACTGAGTAGTTTTCTTTGGTCGCGATCGAGCTTTTCCGCCAGTCGCTGTGCATCGCGCAGCTCTTCAGGCAACTCCCCCACGCGATGAATCCGCAATGGCCCGCGAGCATCATCGATTACGTCGTAGCGAGCCAACATGCCCAGCGCACTCTCCAGTCGGCGATCGTGCTTCTGCTTGGCGTGCAGTTTCTCGCGCAGCCACTCGATCCCAAAGGCATTGATCTCTTGCTGGTCATGCCGCAGGAAATCGTGCAGGCGAAAATAGAAGTCTGCATCGGGATTGCTCCAGCGCAGGAATTCAGCTTGTGTCGCCAAGTCAGCCTGGTCATACAGCAACAAACATTCCGCGGGCAGGCCGTCGCGCCCAGCTCGGCCAATTTCTTGATAGTACGATTCCAGCGACCCCGGTAGGTCGGCGTGGATCACAAAGCGAATGTCGGGTTTGTCGATCCCCATGCCGAAGGCATTGGTCGCCAGCACCAGTTGGTCGCGGTCTTCCATGAACTGCTCTTGGACTCGCCGTCGCTCTCCGCGCGGCAGGTCTCCATGGTAAACCAGGTGGGGCAGACGCTGGTCGTGGAAGAACTCGCTGAACCGCAGCAGAGTTTTGATCAATGTAAAATAGATAATACCGCAGCCTGGATTGCGTGTGAAAACTTTCGCAATCTGCGCTAGTTTGTCCTCATCACCCCACACCTCACACACATCCAAGCTCAGATTGGGGCGGTCAATTCCTTCATGGAAAATTTCGACATCCTCGGCAGCTAGTCCCAACTGAGCGATAATATCTGCTTGCACATCGCGTGTGGCAGTGGCCGTAAGGGCGATGGTCGTAGGATCGCCCAGGATCTCGCGAATTTCGCGGATGCGAGTATAGTCGGGGCGGAAGTCATGTCCCCAGTGACTGATGCAATGCGCCTCGTCTACGGCAAGTAAGCTGATCGCGCGGCCGCTGATGGCGGCTAAAAATTCATGCTTGCGAAAGCGTTCTGGCGTGACGTAAAGCAATTCGTAGCGGCCCGCGGCGAGCGCGGCCAGTCGACTGGCACGCTCGTCGCCCGGCAGCGATGAATTGATGAAGGCAGCGTCGACTCCTCGCGTTAGCAACGCGTCGACTTGATCCTTCATCAGCGCGATCAGCGGCGAGAGTACAACTGCCAGCGGCTTACCCGCTTCCCCCAATGTGGCTCGACGCTCCGCGTCGGCATTCCCCCGCACACCATCCTCCACCTCCACCTTACCCTCCACCTCACCCTCACCCTCACCCTCACCCTCACCTCTCCTTGAACCCGCGAGGCTGAGCCCGTCTACACCAGCTTGCCGCGCAAGCTCCAGCGCTGGCAGTTGATAACACAGCGACTTCCCACCGCCGGTCGGCATGAGCACTAGAGAATGCTCACCGCGCAAGGTCCGCTGGATGATCTTGGCCTGCAAACCACGGAAGTCTTCGAAGCCAAAGACGTCCCGGAGCAACTGCCGTGCGACAGGCAAATCGCTCACGATTTGTCCAGAGTGAAAGCGGGCAAACGCACGATCTCACCTCCACGCATAGCCGATTGATGGGCACAGATGCCGACGCACGTCCAGTTGGCGCTGGTTACGGCGTTGGGTCGAGGATCGCGATCCTCGAGTAACGCATTGACGAATTCGTTGACCAGGTGCGGGTGCGAGCCACCGTGTCCACCCCCCTGCACAAACGACAGATGCTGGGCGTCGTGAATTTCCTGCGGCAGGGTGAAGCGTTGGATCTCGGCCGGGAGCAGGTGCGCGAAATCGGGAACTTCCACCTTTTCAGGAATTTCGGGCTCGGGTTTCTTAGCCGTATGAATCACATGCGGTTCATTCTCGATCAGCGTCCATTCAAAGCTGCGTTTGGTCCCGTAGACATCGAAGCTCTCACGAT
>CAKQNH010000431.1 GCA_934255105.1 uncultured Pirellulaceae bacterium | reverse complement strand
GAGGCTGAGCTGGCGCGAGTCAGCGCAGAATTGGCCGAAGCCGAGAGCGGCCTAACGGGCGACTTCAAACGCGAGTACTCGCGGTTGGTGATTGCCAAAGGCGAAGATGCCATGGCGGAGTTGGAGGGGAATTGCTGTGGCGGTTGCTACCAAAGCCTGACCCCCCAGCGGCTGGATCAACTGCTGCAGGGGCAGCCGATCATCTGTCCAGCCTGCGGGCGATTGATCTACCAGGATCGCGAGCGGTAGTTCCGTGGCGTAGGCTGCCAGCTTGCGGGCTGCGGTAAGCCTGCGGCGAAAGCTTCCAGCTTATATCCTTGAGGCTATATCACTGCGATTGACAACTGCCCTGAAACTCTCAACGATATAATATCATAATATCGGTAACGAATTACCCAGTGGAAGACCTCGCGACCTCTTTCTCGCCTGCCTGAGAGAGAGGTCGCGTTTTTTCGTGAATTGACGGAGGTGGAATCGGTGCTAGTGCTTGCGGGAAATCGATAAACGCTTACGAGAAAAAAAGGGCGGACCAGAGCTGGTTTGCCAATTCAAGAAACTGCTGTGCAAAGCTAGGGAGATAAAAAGATATGTCGGACATGGTTCCCATGACTCGCGAAAAGTACAATCAACTGCGTACCGAAGTCGATCAGCTCGAGAATGTCGAAATGCCATTCATCACCGAGAAGATTGCCGAGGCGCGGGCTGAGGGCGATTTAAAAGAGAACGCGGAGTACCACGCGCAGCGCGAAAACCAGGGGATGCTGCAGGCCAAAATCAATCAGAAGAAGCAAATGATTGCCAACGCCTACATCATCGATCCCTCCAAACAACCCAAGGATCAAGTTTCCCTGTTGGCCACGGTCAAGGTCAAGGACTTGGATTACGACGATGAGGAGGAATTCACCTTGGTGGGGGCTGGCGACGAAGACTACGATGCGGGCAAGATTTTATCGACCAGCCCCGTGGGTGCAGCGTTGATCGGTCGCAAGGCGGGTGACAAGGTCGAGATCGACGTGCCCAAAGGCAAATTGAAATTTGAGATCCTTTCCATTGAATACCGTTAGGCCTGCATGTCCTCCGAGCCCGATTTGCCATCCGCTTCCGAACCCACCGACCAGTCCAAGTCTGGCACCGACGGCCCCCGTGAGCCCTCGCTGGGACCGGCCTGTTTGGTCGTCGCCATCTTGACTCTAGCCGTGCTATCCGCAGTGTGTGGCATCGGTAGCTGGTTCATGTTTAGCGACCAGTATCCTTTTGCCATTAAGGGCATTACGCAGCAATTGATCCCCTGGGTCGAAACCAGCCAGTTGGCTGAGGCCGACAAACGCTCGATCGCTCAACAGCTTGAGGAGCTGGTTCCCATCCTGCAGGCTCGCGAGATCGACCGGCAGCAATTGAGCCGGCTCCACTTCTGCCTGCAGGATAATCCAATTCTGCTGTGGGGGGGGGTGCAGTCGATCGTTGCGCAAGCACCCGCAGCGGGGCTGAATGAAACTGAATTAACTGCGCTTGAGCGAATTACTCAGCGGTTGATGTGGCTGGCCACCGATCGCCAACTCGGTCGCCGTGATTTGGAATTCACGCTGCAGAACTGCGCGCAAGTGCGCGAGGACGGCGCTAGCCTCGAAGTCAAGCCGGGTTTGACCGCCGAACAAATTCGCGACTTCATGACTCGCAGCGAACAATTGATCGCCAAGCTTGACGTCCCCAATCAACCCTACGAAAAAACTCCTGCGGAAGGTTTTGCGATCCTCATCGACAAAGCTCTCCACCCGCCTGCCGAGAAATAGAACCATGGTATATCTAACAGCGATCAGTGGTCCCAGCCTAGGGAAACGTTCCGATCTAGTGCGCGACGAAACCGTGTTGGGCAGGCATCCCGACTGCGACGTAATCATCGAAGTGGGTGCCGTCAGTCGTCAACATGCCAAAATCCACCGCGTCAACGGCGAGTTTGAACTGGAGGATCTGGGCAGTCGCAACGGGACCTTTCTCAACGGGCAGTTGATCAAGCAGCAGACGAAACTGCACGACGGGGATCTGGTCCGCATTTGCGATGTCGAATTCTCGTTTCATGGCGACGACGACAATATGTCGCTGCTGGGAGAAGCCAGGGCGATGCCGAGTGGCTCTTCCTTTGGCGTGCTGATGATCGACGATGCAGGCCAGGGCGAAGCCTCGCGGGCAGTGAGCAGCAAGCTGGACATTCGCGGCTCGGCCATGGGAACGCAATTGACCACTGGTGCCGACGCTCGGCTCAAGGCCGTGCTGGAAATATCTCAGAGTCTGGGGCGAGCGGTGCGCGTCGAAGATGTCCTGCCCAAGGTGCTTGACACCCTGTTCAAGATCTTTCTGCAAGCGGATCGAGCCTTTATCGTTCTGCGCGAAGGGGATGAATTGGCGGCCCGCTGGACCAAGACGCGGCATGAGAAACAGCAGGAAGCCTTTCGCATCAGCCGCACCGTCATGCGCGAAGTGATGGAGTCGAAGGAGGCGATCATTACTCTCGATGCGTCCAGTGACGAACGCTTTGAAATGGCCAATAGCATCTCCGATTTTCGCATCCGCTCCATGGTGGTAGCGCCGCTGCTGGACAGCGAGGGGGAGGCTTTGGGAGCCATCCAAATGGATACGCTCGATTCCAAACGCCACTTTGAACCCCGCGATTTGGAGATCCTGTCAGGCGTGGCCATCCAAGCGGGCGTGGCTATCGAAAAAGCGCAGATGCATGACCAATTGATCCAGCAGCAGCGCGTCGAGCAAGATTTGGAGCTCGCGCGGAATGTGCAGCGGGCCTTCCTCCCCTCGCGTGCGCCAGACCCAGAGGGATACGAATTCTATCAATTCTATCTGCCCGCTGATCAAATCGGTGGCGACTACTACGACTACATCAACCTCCCCGATGGGCGGTTGGCGATCATCGTGGCGGATGTCGTTGGGCACGGTGTGTCTGCGGCTATGCTGATGGCCAAGCTGTCCGCCGATGTGCGCTACCTGCTGGCGAGCCACCCCAATGCTGCCCAGGCCATCAGCCGTCTCAATCAGCACATCACTGACCTGGGCGTCGACAGATTCGTAACGCTGTTGTGCTTGATTTTGGAACCCGATACGGGGTCTGTTGAGATCGTCAACGCGGGCCACATGGCCCCCTTGTGGCTCAAAGCCAATGGCAGCGTCGAAGAACCGGGTGACGAAGCGACGGGAGTTCCAATCGGCATCATCGATGGCTTTGAATACGATTTGGCGACAATTGAAATCGCCCACGGCGATCGCCTGATCCTCTACACCGATGGCATCAACGAAGCCCCCTCGGCCAAGGGGGACATGTTTGGTATCGAACGCCTGCAAAAACTGGTCAGGCAATGTAGCGGTAGCCTGCAGGAGGCTGGCGACCAGATCGTGGCCGACGTTCGCAATTTTGTGGCTGGCACTGAACAAGCCGACGACATGTGCCTAGTCATGATTGGCCGCTGCTCCAAGGCAATTGCTTAGACGGACCAGCTAAAGCTGTCGTGAATTGCGTAGCCGAATTCGCCCGACTTTGGACCTACCCAGCGGCAATCCAAAGTCTGGCGACTTCGGCTATGGGAGTTGCTCTTCTCCGCTCGCTCTTTCAATTGGAAGCTATGAACTATGTCACAGACCAATAGAGTTTGTCGTTGGGGGATCCTCGGCACGGCCGGGATCGCCCGCAAGAATTGGCGAGCCATTCGGCTGAGCGGCAATGCCCAAGTCGTCGCGGTGGCCAGTCGCAATCGAGCTTCGGCCCAGCGGTTTGTAGAGGAATGCTCGTCGCAGGTTCCGCAGGTCGCTGCCCCCGATGCATTGGGCTCGTATGAAGCGTTGCTGGCGCGCGACGACATCGACGCTGTTTATATCCCCCTACCCACCGCTTTGCGACACGACTGGGTGCTACGCGCTGCCGAGGCTGGCAAGCACATTATTGGTGAGAAACCGGCCGCACTCAACGTTCAGCAGGTCGAGCAGATGCTGGCCGCGTGCCTGCAGCACAATGTCCAGTACATGGACGGAGTCATGTTCATGCACAGCAGGCGGCTACCGTTGGTCCGGTCACTACTGGATGGGTCGCCCGCTACAACGGCCACCGATGCCCACTGCATCGGAGAATTGCGGCGCATGTCTGCGCAGTTCTCCTTTGCCGCCGACGAAGCTTTTCGACAATCAAATATCCGCACCGATAGCCAATTAGAACCCTACGGCTGTCTGGGCGACCTGGGGTGGTACTGCATCCGCTATTTCTTGTGGGTCATGCAGGGGCAGATGCCGGTCGAAGTTCGCGCGCGCACGCACACGCAGTTGCAGGGGCTGAACAGCCCTGACAGCGTGCCTGGGGAGATGAGCGGGGAACTGCTGTTTGCCAATGGCGTCACCGCCGGCTTTTACGCATCTTTCATCACCGAGAACCAGCAGTGGTTCCATGCTAGCGGATCGAAGGGCTATTTGCGCGTCGATGATTTCGTGCTCCCCTACCATGGTCCAGAAGTCGACGTGCTGAGTGGTCAGGATGTTTTTGCAGTCGATAACTGTTCATTTCATATGCAACAGCATGTGCGGCGTCATGCGGTCGATGAGGTGGATGCGGGGCATGCCACATCTCAGGAAGTGCGCATGTTCCGGCACTTTTCGGATTTGGTGCTCAGTGGACGGCGCGAAGCCGCTTGGCCAACTTGGACCCTGCAAACCCAACGCGTGCTCGATGCCTGCTTTCATTCCGCCCAACAGGATGGCGCAGTGGTGCGATTGTCCCAGGCTTAGACATTGGGTGGACGTGCGCCTTCATTGCTAAGTCTCTAGCACCACGCCCCCCCCGTTAGGTATGCTGAACCGCACAGGCTATACATTAGGCCATGGAGCAACAAAAAGTTCAATCTTCCGTGGCTCCTGAAGCAATTCAGATGCGCTCGGCGCGACTGCGTCACCTACGGTTTGGGAGCCATTTCTTCCTATCGTAAGATTCGTATTTTAGTAACTGGGTTGTAACCGCGTTCGCGCCAAAATGATGACGATTAAAGCTAAATCTGAAGCCGAACTATTCGTCGAATCAAGCGATCCGGATCTCCTGCGCTCACAGCGT